>JANXNO010000269.1 GCA_025354075.1 Burkholderiales bacterium
TCAGAACTTGGTCGATTGGTTCGGCTTGATGAAACAGCTCTTGCCAATCTCGCGAACGTGGCCTAATCCCTCGCTCATGTCAATCGCTAATAATGACTCGGATGCCTTCATCCGGGGATTCGTATTCCGCATCGCGAAGCGATCAAATATCAGTTCGACGGGTCCCCGTTGATTGGCCCCGAGAAGCGGAAGGAAAAAGCGATCAGAACGGCCCGTTGTTTGAGCGCAGCGAGTTTCGGGCCGTTCCGCTTTTTTCTGAGCATCGCAGGATCAGGCCAATCGTCGGGGTCGCCTTTTCTTTGGTTACTTTCTTTTGGCGAAGCAAAAGAAAGTGACTGCCCCGCGGCATGAGCGGGATCGTGGCAGACGGAGATGTTTGTTTTTGCGCTACGCGTGGATTACGAGCTGGATTCCCGCTTCGCGAGAATGACGGCAGGTTGAGGAAAAGGGGAAAATCCACCATCAGCTTTATCGTTAAACGCCCATTCCAATTGGGCATCGTGCACGATCTAGCCACTTATCGACTAAAACCAATAACGACGTCTATGCCCAATTGGAATAAGGCTTTCAGCCAAAAGTTGTAGCCGTCCAAACCTCCGGTTTGAGTACGGGGAATGGCAATCCCCGCTTCATCTTCAACAGCGCACGGTCGTAACTCAATAGCGCTTCTGCGCCGCCGCACAGCGCGACTTGCAAAAACTTCTGGTCGTCGCGGTCGCTGCATTTTGGGAGCGTGGCGGCGCGGTCTGCGTCTATCGTCACCCACTCAATGTACGGGCCGATCAGCGCGACGGCCTCTAGGATATGATAATCTTCGAGCTTGAACATCGGGTAGCCGAGCACGTGCTTCAGCTCGCGATAGGTGGCAATCGACATCAGCGGCGTGATGCGCTTTTGCTGCCACGCTTCGCGCAGTGGCAGGTGTCGCGAGTCTTTGAAGATCAGGGCGGAGACTAGGACGTTCGTGTCGATCACCAGGCGGTTCACTGCGCCGTCCAACCGCCATCCATCGTGTACGCGCTGCCTGTGATCGAACCGCCTGCTTCAGTGGTCAAAAACAGCGCGAGTTCGGCCAGATGTTCGGGCGCTACGAAGCGTTCGCTCGGTTGCTTTTCTCCGACCAGCGCCACGGTGGCGGCTTCGACGGAAATTTTCTCTGCGGCGGCGCGCGTCTCGATCTGTTTGCGCACCAGCGGGGTGTCGACCCAGCCGGGGCAGATGGCGTTGCAGGTGATCAGCGTCTTCGCGTTCTCAAGCGCAG
>JANXNO010000325.1 GCA_025354075.1 Burkholderiales bacterium
AGAGATCGGGTCGGGTCAGCGTCGTCTCGTAGATGCCGGGGCCGTGTACGAAACCGTACGAGAGCCGCGAATCGGCGCGGGCCACAGTGCGCGTGTGAACACGAACAGACGGGTAACAGGCACGGACATGGCCGCCGAGATCCTCGCCTGCAACAAATTTTTGCAGTGCATCGCGCAAGTGCGCAATGGAGGTGTCGTAAATGTATTTGACCTGCGCGAGGGCGGCGGCGGGGTCATTGAAATTCGTCGGAGCGACGAAGGTTGAAGTGCGTGTGGAGTTATTAGTTGTTGTTTTTGCCATCCTGTATTGTCTCCCGAGTAGCGCCGCGTAGGGCATAACATTACTGAATGACAAAAATATCAAAAACTGAGTCTGTCGCGCCGGCGGCGGAAAACATTGCGCAAGCGCCAGCGGTCGCTCCGAGCACGCCTCATGGCCCCGGTTTCGCTGAGCTGCCGCTGTCCGCCGCGATGCTGGCTAATCTGGATCGCCTGAATTACACCGTGATGACGCCGATTCAGGCGGCGAGCCTGCCGCCCGCGCTTGAGGGCCGCGACCTAATTGCACAGGCAAAAACCGGCAGCGGCAAGACCGCCGCATTCGCCATCCCCTTGCTGGCCAAACTCGATACGTCGCGCTTCGATGTGCAGGCGCTGGTGCTCTGCCCGACGCGCGAATTGGCGGATCAGGTGACGCAGGAGATTCGTCGTCTGGCGCGCGCTGAAGACAACATCAAAATTTTGACACTCGCCGGTGGCGTAATGATGCGTGGGCAGCGCACGAGCTTGGAGCACGGCGCGCATATCGTGGTGGGTACGCCGGGCCGCATCATGGACTTGCTGGATCGCGGCAACCTGAATCTTGAGCACGTCAATACGTTGGTACTTGATGAGGCAGATCGTATGCTTGACATGGGCTTTTACGATGACATTGCATACGTTGCCAAACGTGTCCCCACGCAGCGGCAAACGCTGATGTTTTCAGCGACCTATCCCGAAGGTATTGCCAAACTCAGCGCACAATTCCTCAAAAATCCGCAGCGCATCACCGTTGAATCGCAGCACGACAGCGGCAAGATTCGTCAGCGCTTTTATGAAGTTGCAGACAGTGATCGCCTGCACACCGTGTCGCATTTGCTCAATCACTATCGGCCCGTCAGCACGCTCGCGTTTTGCAATACCAAACATCAATGCAAAGCGCTGGTTGAACTGTTGCAGGCGCAGGGCTTCAGCGCGCTGGCGCTGCATGGCGAGCTTGAGCAGCGGGATCGCGATCAGGTGTTGGTGCAGTTCGCCAATCGCAGTTGCTCAGTGCTGGTCGCGACCGACGTGGCTGCTCGCGGGCTCGACATTGCGCAGCTTGAGGCGGTGATCAATGTGGACGTGACGCCGGAGCCGGAGCTGCACATTCATCGCATCGGGCGCACTGGCCGTGGTGACAACGAAGGCTGGGCGCTAAGCCTAGCCAGCCCCAAGGAAATGGGGCGTGTTTCGCGCATTGAGGACGAACAGAACCGGCGCATGGAATGGCTCGATGTAGCAACACTCACGCCGATCAGCGATGAACCGCTGACGCCGCCGATGGCGACCATTCAACTTCAGATCGAGCGCAAAGAAAAAATTCGCGCGGGCGACGTGCTGGGTGCGCTCACTGGCGAGGGCGGTATCGACGGCAAAAACGTTGGCAAGATCAGCATCTCGGGGTTTTCGACGTATGTGGCGGTGAAACGCGAAGTGTCCAAAGCTGCGTTGAAGCATCTTGCTGCGACCAAAATCAAGGGCAAGACGGTGCGGGTGCGCCTGCTGTAACCGCGTCCCAATTTTTATAGGAGCCGCTCCTAAACAGGCAAATCTACAGCCCCAGCCAGGTGCCCAGCGCCACAAATGCGGCTTGATCATACCCAACAAATCCCTGTTTCAGGCCAATGCGATCGAGCTTGGCTTGACCGTCAGGGCTCGCGCTCAATTCAAGAAAGTAGCTTTTCACGATGTCAGTGGACTCTTGGCTCATGGTGTTGGCGACAATCACATTTTTGATGGGCACAGGCTTGGATGTCGTCAGAACTTTGCCGCCCGCTGCGACCCATTCTTTGACCACGGCCTCGGACGCGGTCGCCGCGACATCGACGAAACCGTTGTTCACCATGAACGGGATGGAATCCTGATAGCGGGTGAATTTGAGGGCGGGTGCGGTGGACCGGGCAGCCGCAGCTGCGTCGCGCAGAGTCGCGCGAATGAGCCAGGCGGTGATCGAATTGGTGTCAGGCGAGCCGATCATTTTGCTTCCACCGGCCAGCAGCTTGCCCAGTTCTCCGGGCGACTTGGGCTGCGCGTTCATCTTCGACAAAAACGACGCTTTGTAGCCGGTGTGTGCCTTCGACGCGGCGACGAGCGTGTAGGCTCCGTGCTTGACCGGAGCGATGGCGATGTGCGCCGGGTGGATAAAGGCAATATCGTATGTTTTCGCGGCCAGATCCTTCTCAAGCGTAGCGTAGTCGCCGATTACGTCGAGCCGGACTTTCGCCTTCAGCAGGCGACCGAGATCGTCGGCGATGGCTTTGTAATTTTGTTTGGACGCCTCACCCCCCGATTGATAGGTGACGCCCTCGTTCACTGCGAATACCAGTGTTTGCCCGGTCGGCTGCGCGTGGGCGCTCACTGCCAATCCAAGCGTCACTAACGCTGCGATAAGACCTCTCGTAACCATGTAACTACTCCTAACTTTAAACTCTATGACTACCGATGAAACTGCAAGAATTCCCGGGCCTCATTAATCTCCTGCGGATGCGCAAGAGCTCAACACCCTCATGCCACCACGCACAAGTACCCATAACAGCCGGGCTAGAAATGCAAGATAAATACTACTGGCAAGCCGTATGCCAGCGGCATAGTACGTATGTATTAACGCGGCGAGTTACGCTGTGAGCACCGCCACATCTCACGATGTCGCGATTGCAGCGACAACCCTCTGGTTGGAGCGGGCAGTGATCGGCCTCAACCTCTGCCCTTTTGCGAAAGCGGTTCACGTAAAACGGCAGATTCGCTACGTCGTGAGCGACGCGACCACGCCCGAAGCGCTGGCCGATGAACTGGTGCGCGAGCTGGAGTTTTTGGCGGAAGCGAATGCCGAAACCATCGACACCACGCTGCTGATCCACCCGCACGTGCTCCAGGACTTCCTCGATTTCAACGATTTTCTGGACGTCGCGGACGGCATCGTCGAAGAGCTGGAGCTCGACGGCATCCTGCAAGTGGCGAGCTTTCACCCGCAGTTTCAGTTTGAAAATACCGAACTGGACGACATCACCAACTACACCAACCGCTCGCCGTATCCGACGCTACATGTGCTGCGCGAAGACAGCGTCGAACGGGCCGTGGCAGCGTTTCCCGAAGAACTGGAGATAGCTAGCACCAACATCGAAACGCTGGAAAAACTCGGACACGACGGCTGGAAAGCGCTGGAAATACCGTCCGTGGCGTAATAGCTTTTCTGCAATTCGTTGATTGCACAGGGCCTAGTGGTTGATATAGCTATATGTCGAGTTTTGGTAATTTAATGCACTACACCCATACTGAATGGGCGCTTCAGAAAAAAGCTGTTACTCGACGAACGCACGTCAAACCAATCCCAAAAAAAATATTTCTCCGCCACTGCATCCAAATGCACGACTGATTCGTAATGAAGGTAGCGACGCTGAGTTTGCGTCCCCCTTCAAACATTACCTTCGCAACGAATCAATCTTTCAGGAGAAATTTCATGACACGCAAATCCCTTTCGACCGCGCTGGCAACCACGGCCGCAGCCTCCATCCTTGCCGCCTGCGCTACAGCGCAAATGGCCCCGATGTACGACCAGTCTGCGCTGCCCGATGCCGTTAAAGTCCCAGCCGGCAACAAGGTCGCGATGGAAACTGTCGGCGTCGGCCAGATCACGTACGAATGTCGCGACAAAAAAGACGCCGCTGGCCAATACGAATGGGTATTCGTCGGCCCAGACGCAGCATTGAACGACCGCAGCGGCAAAAAAATCGGCAAATACTTCGGCCCGCCCGCCACGTGGGAAAACATGGACGGCTCAAAAGTCACCGCCACCCAAGTCGCCGTCGCCCCCGCAGGCGCTGGCAATATTCCATCGCAACTGGTTAAAGCCAACCCCGCCATGGGCGCTGGCGTAATGACTGGTGTCACCTACATCCAGCGCGTTGCCACCAAAGGCGGCGTCGCCCCAGCGATGGCTTGTGATGCAGGCAGCAAAGGCAAAAAAGAAATCGTCAACTACCAGGCCGACTACATTTTTTACAAGGGCGCCTAGTCCGCCGCTTCCAGTCATTTTTGCGTCTCGCGACGCAAACACCGATCACCCAACGAGGGGGTGACCACGCCGAGTAATTTGCGTGGCGCGACAAGAAAGGCGGGCTCGGTGGTGCCTTGGATCAGTAATCGTCAGTTATCATTTTGTGGCGGTGGTGCGGACTCATTCCTTCCTCTGCGGTTCGCGCCCACCTTCCCCGGTGCCACACGATTGACCGACGGATTCAAGCCCACTTTGCCTGCCGCCCCACAAACTTTCGACTGCGAATCTGCGCTCGCCGCCTGCGCCAGGGGCGACCGTGACGCGCTTCACCGCATTTACCAATTTGAGAGCCGTCGCCTGCTGGGCGTAGCGCTGCGCATCGTGCGTGAGCGTGCGTTAGCCGAAGACGTGCTGCACGACGCCTTCATGAACATCTGGACCAAAGCGGCAAGTTTCAACGCCCAGCGCGGCTCCGCACTTGGCTGGATTCACACCATTGTGCGTAATCAGGCGCTGAGCGTGGTGCGCAACAACGGTCGTGAAGTGTCGGCCGACGAAGAGGCCATCGAGGCACTTGAGGCGGAGCAAGTTGCCCACGCGGCGCCGATGACCGAACTGTTCGAGATCAACGCGGACATCGGTCGCCTCGACGAATGTCTGCAGGCGCTCGACGCACCGAAGCGGAACAGCATTCTCGCGGCGTACCTCGACGGCTGCTCGCACAGCGAAATCGCAGCCAAACTCAACGCGCCGCTAGGCAGCGTGAAGGCGTGGATCAAGCGCGGTTTGCTCTCGTTGCGAGAGTGCATGGCATGAACAGCAACGTAACCAGCGCCGACGACATTCAGCATCTCGCGGGCGAGTATGTGCTTGGCACATTGTCCGCTGCGAGTCGTGCAGGCGTTGAAGCGCGTATGGCGAACGACGCTGCGCTGCGCACGGCTGTTGAGCAGTGGCAGGAGAAACTCGCACCACTTCACGCATTGGTCGAACCGGTTGAGCCTTCTCCCCAGCTGTGGTCGCGCATTGAATCTTCAGTGACGGCGCAGGCTGCTGCTACTAAAGCTTCCGCGCTGTCAACGCGTACCGTCCAGCCCGACGTCACGCCGATCAGCACCTGGTGGAACAACCTGCGCCTATGGCGTGGCCTCGCTGCGTCGGGGCTCGCTGCAACCGTTTTGATGGGCTTTGTGGTCGTAACCAAACTAGCGCAACCACCCGCGCCGGGCTACATGGTCGTGTTGGTTGGCCCGCAAGACAAATCACCCGGCTGGGTCGTGCAGGCAGGCACCAATTCGCAACAGGCGCGACTGATTCCGCTGGGCAAGATGGAAGTACCGGTTGACAAATCGCTTCAGTTCTGGACCAAAGGCGACGACTGGAAAGGCCCGGTGTCGCTGGGCTTGGTCAAGCCCGGCCAGTCGCTGGAAGTCCCGCTCGACAAGCTACCGCCGTTACAACCGAATCAACTGTTCGAAATCACGCTGGAACCTTACAACGGCTCGCCACTGAATCGCCCTACCGGCCCGATTTTGTTCATCGGCCGTGCGGTGAAAATCATTTGACCGGAAGTCTCCCCTGCAACGTAGGGGAGGTGGCACGCAGTAACGGAGGAGTCAGGCGCTGGCGTAGCTCTCCAGTGGCGGACAGGTACACATGATGTTGCGATCACCGTAGACGTCATCCACGCGCCCAACCGGTGGCCAGTATTTGTTCGCACGCAGACTTGCCAACGGATACGCCGCCTGCTCGCGCGTGTAGGCGTGAATCCAGTCTTCGACGAGTAGCGTTTCTACTGTGTGCGGTGCGTTCACCAGCGGATTGTCATCCTTCGGATACACGCCCATTTCGACGGCGCGAATCTCTTCGCGAATCGCGATCATGGCGTCGATGAAGCGATCAATCTCCACTTTCGGCTCGCTCTCGGTCGGCTCAATCATCAATGTTCCGGCGACCGGAAAACTCACCGTCGGCGCATGGAAACCATAGTCCATCAGGCGTTTGGCAACGTCCATGTTGCTGATGCCGCAAAGCTCCTTGATCGGACGCACGTCGACGATGCATTCGTGCGCGACGAAGCCGCCGTGACCGGTGTAGAGCACGGGGAAATGAGGGGCCAGCTTTTTCGCAATGTAGTTCGCGTTCAGAATCGCCACTGCGGTCGCTTCGCG
>JANXNO010000340.1 GCA_025354075.1 Burkholderiales bacterium
GCTTCCGTCGCGATGCGCATCCGATGGCGATTATGACCGGGTTGGTCGGTGCTTTGTCCGCGTTCTACCATGACACGTTAGACATCAATAACGCCGAACATCGGCACATCGCCGCGATTCGCTTGATTGCCAAGATGCCGACGCTTGTGGCGATGACGTACAAATATTCGGCGGGTCAGCCGATGATTTACCCAAAGAACGATCTGTCGTACAGCGCCAACTTTATGCGTATGATGTTTGCTACGCCATGCGAAGAGTACAAAGTCAACGACGTGCTGGTACGTGCGCTGGATCGCATCTTTATTTTGCATGCTGATCACGAGCAAAATGCCTCGACTTCGACGGTTCGTCTGTGCGGATCGTCGGGCACCAATCCGTACGCCGCAATCGCAGCGGGCGTGGCCTGCTTGTGGGGCCCTGCGCACGGCGGTGCTAACGAAGCCGCACTGTCGATGTTGCTTGACATCCAGAAGAATGGCGGCGTCGAAAAAATCGGCGAATTCATCACCGCCGTCAAAGACAAAAACTCGAACGTTCGGCTGATGGGCTTCGGTCATCGCGTTTACAAAAACTACGATCCACGTGCCAAGCTCATGCGCGAGACCTGTTACGAGGTGCTTGGTGAACTCGGCCTGCATAACGATCCGTTATTCAAGTTGGCGATGGAGCTGGAACGGATTGCGTTGTCGGACGAATATTTTGTTTCGCGCAAACTTTATCCAAACGTAGATTTCTATTCCGGCATTGTGCAGCGCGCGCTTGGCATCCCTACCGCGTTGTTCACGGCCATCTTCTCGCTGGCGCGCACGGTCGGCTGGATTGCGCAACTGAACGAAATGCTCGCCGATCCCGATCTGAAAATTGGCCGTCCGCGTCAGTTGTTTACCGGCTCGCAATCACGCAATCTGGTGCCGTTGCATCAGCGCTAGTCGTTAATGTAGGGTGGGCACCCCGTGCCCACCAACGCCACGAAATCGGTGGGCACGGGGTGCCCATCCTACTTGGGACGGACCCACTCCATGATGAACGAACTGCAACAAACATCCACAATTTTCGGCGGAAACATGCCGTATATCGAGGAGCAATACGAAAATTATCTGGCTAATCCCGCCTCGGTGGATTCGAAGTGGCGTGACTACTTCGACACGCTGCGCGCTGGTGCAAATGACGTAGCGCATCAGCCTGTGATTGACGCATTTGCCGCGATGGCTAGATCGCGCAAAGCGGCCGTCGCGAGCATTGATGCGTCGATGATGGATAAGCAGTTGGGTGTCATGAAGCTCATTCACGCCTATCGGTTCGTCGGTGGCCGCATCGCTGACATTGATCCATTGAAGCGGCAGGAAGTGCCCTTCATCAAGGAACTGGATCACAAGCATCACGGTCTCGCCGACAGCGACATGGAGACGGAGTTTTCCACCGGTCTTTTGACGGTGAATGGCCAGAGCCGTGCCAAGCTCAAAGACATCATCAGTACGTTGCGCGCCATTTATTGCCGCAGCGTCGCCGTTGAGTACATGTACATGGCCAACGAAGATGAGCGCGAATGGCTGCGCTTGCGCATTGAGTCGACGCAACTGAAGCCGAACTTCACCGTTGAACAGAAACGCCACATTCTTGAGCGCCTGACCGCTGCCGAAGGCCTTGAACGCTATTTGCACACCAAGTACATGGGCCAGAAGCGTTTTTCGGGTGAAGGTGGCGACACGGTGATTCCGGTGCTTGACCACATGCTGCAAAAGGCTGGGGCTGCCGGTGTGCAGGAAACCGTCATTGGCATGGCGCACCGCGGTCGCCTGGGTGTTCTGGTCAATACATTTGGCAAATTGCCAGCGGATTTGTTTGCGGAATTTGAGGGCAAGTACGACACTACGCTGTCTGCCGGTGACGTGAAATATCACAAGGGTTTTTCGAGCGACATCACCACGCCCGGCGGCCCTATGCACATCACGCTGGCATTCAATCCATCGCACCTGGAAATCGTGAATCCGGTGGTGGTCGGCTCGGTTCGCGCACGGCAACATCGTCGCGGTGACAAGGCTGGCAGAGAAGTGCTTGGCATTCTGCTACACGGTGACGCAGCCGTTGCAGGCCAAGGCGTGGTGCAAGAGACGTTGGCGTTGTCGCAAACGCGACATTACGGCACTGGCGGCACGATGCATATCGTGGTCAACAACCAGATCGGCTTCACCACCAGCGACCCGCGCGATGTGCGCTCATCACTGTATTGCACCGACATCGCGAAGATGGCCGAAGTGCCAATATTTCATGTGAATGCGGATGATCCGGAAGCATGCCTGCTGGTCACCGAAATCGCGCTCGACTACCGCACCATCTTTCACAAAGATGTGTTTATCGATGTGGTCTGTTTCCGTCGCCTCGGTCACAACGAGCAGGACGAGCCGATGGTTACGCAGCCATTGATGTACAAAAAAATTCATCAACATCCCGGCACTCGCAAACTCTACGCCGATAAGCTGGAAACCGAAGGCACCATCAAGCCGGGCGAGGGTGACGTGTACGTAACCGCGTTCCGCGATGCGATGGACAAAGGCACGCACACCAATAAAACGATTCTTTCGAACTTCGTAGCGCCGTACCAGCAGGACTGGGCGAAGTACGTGAATCGCAAATGGACGGACCATGCCGATACCGCTTTGCCCCTGAAAACAATCAAGGAGCTTGCAAAACGCCTCACCACGATTCCCGAGGGATTCGTGTTGCAATCCCGCGTCGAAAAAATGCTTGCAGATCGCAAGGCGATGGGCGAGGGCAAGATGCCAGTCGACTGGGGCATGGGCGAAAACCTCGCGTATGCATCCATCGTCAACGAAGGCATTGGTATTCGTTTATCGGGTGAAGATTGTGGTCGTGGCACCTTCTCGCATCGCCACGCGGTATTCCACGATCAGGATCGCGAAAAGTGGGACAGCGGCAGCTACACGCCTTTGCAACACATTAAGGACAAACAGGGGGAATTCCTCGTCATCGACTCGATTCTTTCGGAAGAAGCGGTGCTTGGCTTTGAGTACGGTTACTCAACATCAGAGCCGAATCAGCTTGTGCTGTGGGAGGCGCAGTTCGGTGACTTCGCTAATGGCGCACAGGTGGTGATTGACCAGTTCATCAGTTCGGGCGAGGTGAAGTGGGGACGTATCTGCGGGCTGGTGCTGCTGCTACCGCACGGCTACGAAGGTCAGGGCCCAGAGCATTCGTCCGCACGTCCAGAGCGCTTCCTGCAGCTCTGCGCGGAGCACAACATGCAGGTGGTGGTGCCGTCAACACCGGCTCAGTGCTACCACATGATTCGCCGCCAGATGCATCGTGAATGGCGTCGACCGCTGATCGTGATGACACCGAAGTCATTGCTGCGTCATAAGGAGGCTGTCAGCACACTCGAAGAACTGGCCGACGGAACCTTCCAGTCCGTGATTGGTGAAACGGAAAAAATCGTTGCCAAGAATGTCAAGCGCGTGATCGTGTGCTCGGGCAAGGTTTATTACGAACTGCTCGCCCATCGGCGCGATCAGGACATCAAGGACGTCGCCATCATTCGCCTGGAGCAGCAGTACCCGTTCCCGCATGATGACTTCAAGGCGCAGCTCAAAAAATTTCCGAACGCGCACGAGATCGTGTGGTGCCAGGAAGAGCCGCAAAATCAGGGCGCTTGGTATCGCCTCATGGCGTACTTCCGTGCGGACGTGAAACCAGAGCAGGTATTGCTTTACGCAGGTCGCGCGGTGAGCGCGTCTCCTGCGGTCGGTTACCTGTCCAAGCACAACGCGCAGCAGAAAGAACTCGTCGAAAGCGCGTTCAGCTCAAAGCTCGGCACCGGGCAGATGCTCACCAATCTTTAACACCTTAAAACCGTAGGGTGGCGTGACAAACTTGTCGCAAGTCTTCGACCGCCGTGCCCACCGAACCACCAGCAACCGCGTGGGCAGAGGCTGCCCACCGTACGAAAAAAAGAACTGAACATGTTGATCGAAATAAAAGTCCCGCAACTCGCTGAGGGCACTCCAGAGGGCACACTCGCCGCATGGCACGCGAAGATTGGCGACGCTGTTAAGCGCGACCAGAATCTTTGCGATATCGAGACCGATAAAGTCGTGCTCGAAACGCCTGCTCAAGGTGATGGTGTGCTCGTTGAAATCAAGGTGCAATCGGGCGCAACAGTGACCTCCGGCGTGGTGCTGGGCGTAATTGATACTGAGGCGAAAGCGGGTGCCGCCACCCCTTCCGCGAATGCGGCTGCTCCTGCTCCTTCTGCCGCGGCTCCTACA
>JANXNO010000355.1 GCA_025354075.1 Burkholderiales bacterium
CGCCACGCTTTGCGCGCCCTGGCTGATGACAACGCTCTGCGTCGCCTGTGCAGCTTTCGCGTAGTTCTGCCCGTTGTAAGCACTCCCGAATTGATTGGCGCTGAGGGTGCAGGTGTTGCCCACAATTGCTGTGTTCGTCAAGCTCACCATTCCTGTGCTGGCGTTGACGCTGCACACGGCGGGCGTGGTGCTGGCGTAAACGACGGGGTTGCCTGAATTGGGCGCTGCGCTGGGAGCTGCGACTAGGGCAGTGTCGCCGAATCTCAGCGTAGGGGCGGGCGTGACGAAGGTGAGCGTTTGCGATGTGGGCGCCACTATGCCGAGCGACTGTCCGCCGCGCACCAAGCGAACGCTGAGGGGGCTATTTCGGTGGTAGGTGAGGGCACTGCCGTCGCTGAAGCCAACGGCCCACGCGCCGCTCGAAAGGTAGGCATAGGGCGAACCCGACCACACATTCGAGCTAAACGTACCGGGAAACGCGTCCGAGTTGATCGTCGGTACGGGAGGGGTGCAGGCACTGGCTACCAACGATTGCAGCTCGCTGAGTTGGGGCAGGCGCCAGTCGTTGTAGCCCGCCCAAGTGGCGCCAGTGGCTGCGCTGTTTGCATCGGCCCAATTCAAGTAGGAGATGGCGCCAGGGATGCAAACACTGGAGCCGCCTCCTTCAACGCACTGCTTCCACATGAGGAGGGTCTCTGTATCGATCACAGTGCCCGCGGGGCCAGACAGGTTGTACTGCGTGGTAGGTTTGGGCGGAGTGCTGTCGTCCCAACAGGCAGCGTGAGTCACGCCAACGGTGGTGCTGGCGATCACCGTGAGTGCGGTGATAGCGCGTGTGGCTTCGCGTAGGCGTGTGGTGTGCAAAATGGGTTCCCTTGGTGCGCTGATGGGGGCGCTGTCGCCATAGATTTCGGCTACTCAAAAAAGAATACTACATGCCAGCACTGCGGTGGGTACTCAGCGTTTAAAACCAGCGCCAGCCGTGCGTGTTGAAAAAGCGTACTGCGCTGCGCAGGAAGAGCTTCAAATGTCCCGCGCCCTTCTTTGCCGCGTTGCCACCGTGATGTATCAGCGTGACCCGCGGGTCGCTAACGACGCGACCCTGAGCGTGCAAACGCAGCGATAAATCGAGGTCTTCGAAGTGCAAAAAATAGCGCTCATCAAAGCCACCAACCGCCAGCAACGCATCAGTGCGACAGAGCATGAAAGCACCCGACACCAGCACGACATCGGTTACGCGATTGGTCGGCAGATCGCGATATTCGTAATGCGCCAGTCGCTTCTCGAAGCGCTTTTTCAACCGTGCAGGCGCAAAGCCACGCAGGTAAAACACACCAATGCTTGGCATGCGTTTTGACAGGTAACCGGGTTTGCCACAGGCGTCGCGACCCACTGCGCCGACCAGCACGCAGGCATGTTCCGATAGGGTGATCAGGGCGTGGCGCAACGCATCAGGGTCGAGCTCCACGTCGGGATTGAGCACGAGGTGGGTCGCCGCTTTGGTCGTGCGAATCGCCAGATTATGACCCGCGCCGTAGCCGATGTTGCCGTGCCCAGAAACGATCACCACATCAGGCCAGCGCGTGGCTATGGCAACGGCGCGCAATGCGTCAGCAAGCTCGCTGTGTTCGCTGTTGTCGATGAGCGTTAGGCGCGCGCAAGGCTTGAGCAGGCGATCGGCGGCCAGCCGCAGCGTGATCAAATTTCGCCGCAGCTCCGGCTCGTCGAGTCGATGCACAACAATGCTGATGGAAAGCGTGCTTGACTCGACGGGCAGCAAGGGCGGCGGCGTAGCATTCGGGAACGACATGTCCACGAGTGTATGAGAATGAATTCAGCCGCCGCCCCTGACCAATGCAATAGCGCTCGTTACGCTGCAACCGACCTAGTCGCATTTTGCGAAACGCTCTACCTCGCGCGCGGCATGCGTGCCGACATCGCAGCGACCGCCGCGCGCATTTTGGTGGAGGCCGATTTGCTCGGTCACAGCACGCACGGTATGGCGCTGCTGCCCGGTTATCTGAAGGCGCTGGGCGACAAAACCATGCTCGCAGCGGGCGAACCGGTCGTCGAAAATCAGCGCACGGTTGCGCAGGTTTGGCACGGGCAGCGACTGTCTGGTTTGTGGCTCACGCAGCGCGCCGTCGCGACCGCCACAGCGATGGCAAAAGCGCACGGCACAGGCACCATCACTATCAAGCACGCGCACCACATCGCCTGCCTCGCGGCCTATCTCGAAGCGCCAGCGCGCGACGGCTTTATGGTGATCGTGCAAAGCTCCGACCCGTGTACCGCGAGCGTCGCACCGCACGGCGGCATCACGCCGATCATGACGCCGAATCCAATTGCGATTGGCATCCCAACCGGCAGCGATCCGATCATGATCGACATCTCAAGCTCCATCACCGCGAACGGCCCGTCAATGCGCTTGATGAAAGAAGGCAAACGTGCGCCAGGCATCTGGTTCGTCGACAGCGAAGGCCACGGCAGCGATGACCCGAGCGTCGCGTACGTCGAACCGAAGGGCGCGCTGCTGCCACTGGGCGGGCTCGATGCGGGCCACAAAGGTTTTGGATTGGGTCTGATGATCGAATCGCTCACCTGCGGCCTCGCAGGTTTTGGACGCGCTGATCCGCCGCAGGGCTGGGGCGCGAGCGTGTTCGTGCAAGTGCTCGATCCCGAAGCGTTTGGCGGGCTTGCTTCGCTTACGCGGCAGACCGATCATTTGCGCGAAATCAGCCACGCATCCAAGCCGCAACCCGGTGTCGGCCGCGTTCGATTGCCCGGTGAACGTGGGCTCGCAAGGAAGGCGGCGCAGTTGGCGGATGGCGTTGAATTGCACGCTACGATCATGCCTGCGTTGATGCCGTTGGCGAGCGAGTTGGGCGTGGTACTGCCGGTGTTGATTTAGCTTCTTTGCTCATCAGCTTTTACGTGAAGCCCTTTTTTAATAGGGGCTAGCGCTGCAATCAGCCAATTATCGCCTTATCGCGTTTTGTGCTCATTTGCCCATATTCAATGGTGATTGCCGAATTGACTCACAAATAACCGTACCGAAGGGATGATCGTTGACTCATAAGTCAGCGTACCGAGCGTTGTTAAAGATTCGGGCGAGAGTATCGTCGATATCGCGCTTCAATTTGAACG
>JANXNO010000369.1 GCA_025354075.1 Burkholderiales bacterium
ACAACACTGCTTGGCTGGCAGGCATCACGGCCAATCAGACTCCGGTGCTGCTGAAGCGCTACCGAAACGAGTTTCCCGCTGAAACCTCAAACCTTGGCGTGATTCAGCGCGTACTTCTAATGACGCCAGAGAACATTCACCTGAACTCGTTCATGTACGAGCCGATCCTTGATATGTCGGATCAGCATCTCCGTCGTTTGTACTTCGATGTCGTTGCAATGGTCTAGGTTGCTGGGACGGCTCGCGAAGCAACACACCGCCTTTCGTTGCCCGCAGAATAAAACGTTCTTGGCTCAAATTAATTTCCGCACCGTCCTCAGCCCGTTCACTCACCGCCACCCACAAGGTATCCCAATGACCAGCGCGAATTACGTCACCATCAAAGATGCAATCCTCAACAAACGGCAAGTGGTTGCCACCTACCAAGGGCATGTCCGCGAAATGTGTCCGCATGTGATCGGAACCAAGGGCGGCAGAGAGCAGGCGTTGTTCTACCAATTCGGCGGCATGAGTAGTAGTGGGCCGATAATTCAAAACTCGCCGAAAAACTGGCGCTGCATCCCAATTGAAGGACTGAGCAACATTACCGTTCGCTCTGGAACTTGGCATTCTGGAGGTAACCACTCTCAAGCTCAAACATGCGTTGATGAAATAGATGTTGAGGTTAGCTAGTAGCTGCCTGTTGGTTCCAGTTCTTAATCAAAGGGGCCAGATCTATTGGCCAGGCTCGAATTCTTATACGGGAGACGGTATCTAAGTGCTCAATCATCATTGCTCGCGTTTTCAGTCTTCGCGACTAGCCGCTTCAGGATAAAGCTCAGGTAGCAACAATTGCAGCGCATCAAGCGGGAAGGCGAAGCGCACCGGGGAGACGTGGCCGGTGCTGGTGACGAGGCCGGTTTCCTGAGATTTGAGAGTAGCGTGCGGGCCGTGCGCTCGCCGAGCCCGGTCATCTGCTGGAACTCGCCGCGCGCGGTGGGGCCGGCGAGGAAGAGGTGGTTGAGCGGCAGCGCGGCATCAACGCGGATGCGTTTGTCGTGCGCGGCGCGGAAGCTGATGAGCGCCTGGATGCGGGTCTTCACGCCGTCGAGATGAAACATGCGTGTGATGAAGCTGACCTGATCTTCGCAGATGCCGACAAACCATTCGCACCAGCGGCGCAGTGCTTTTTCGCTGAGGTTGCCGCGCCCGTCGAGGTCGCCCTGGCGTGGCGCGTCGGCGGCGTCGAGGCGTTCGTAGTATTCGTCGCGGCGGCGGGCGAGGCCGTGGCTGACCGACCACAGGCCGCAGCTCTTTGGCCGCAGGGCGCAATGGCTCTGCGGGCGGCAGGCGCAGGACGTGACGATCAAGCGATTGACGCGGGGGAATCCGACGATGGCGGGGAAGTTTGCGGAGGTTAAGACGGGTGCGGGTGCTTGAAGACGAGATTCTGAATTGCAAAACTTCGTCCCACATGATGTGCGAAATGCAAAGCTGAAACCCTTGATCGTTATCAAATATGAGCGGTTCTATGGGCTGTGACGTTAGCAAGTAGATATATATTGGATATACAATCGTTCCCGTCATCCGCAACCATCGAAGAATCGTCATGACAACGCCAACGCGTCCCGATCAATTGTTGTTTCGCCTTCGCACAACCGACTCAGACGCAGGGGTTAGTCGCGACACCCTCTCGCGGCTCGCGACAACGTTGGGCATCAAGGAGACGCAGGTGCTGCACTATGCGGTGCGCCAGCTCGCACGCGACGTGCTGCCCGCGTACGAGGCCGACGACGGGCCGTTGAGTGCGCCGCAGTTGCGCGCCATTCGAAAGGCCGCGCCGCATGGGCGCAACAAATCCGGTAAATCGAGCTTGTTCTAGCCGCCAGCCCGTGAACACACGCTGGTGGCCCGCACCCGAGGCGGGCGACATCGTCTGGTGCCACTTTCCGGAGGATCGCGGTATTGAACCCGGCCCAAAGCCGCGACCCGCACTCGTCGTCAAGGTCTTCGACGACGATGCGCCGCGCTACGCCGTGTTGATTGCCTACGGAACCAGCCAAAAAACAGATCGCTTACTCGCAGGCGAATTTCTCATTGCCCCGGCGGATCGAGCCGCTTACAAACTCGCCGGACTCAGCTACCCCACCAAGTTGAGCTTCAAGCAAACTGTGGAGCTACCGTACAACGAAGCATGGTTCAAGGTTCCGCCCGTGGCACCGCATGGGCAAACTCCGAAGCTCGGGGTGCTGCATCCTAGTTTGATGCGGCGGGCGGGGGCGGCTTGGGCGGCGGTGCAACGGTAGTTTGTGCGTGGCAGCAGATTGACGCTGGCTCCATCGGTCGTTTAGGCGCGTTAGAAATTCGAACCCGACCCCTTTGATTAACTTTGATTCAAATCGCCGCAGGCTTCAAGCCGTGACTGCGCCCCGTTGCTTCGCCTTAATCCGCAGCGCGATCTCCCGTTTGCTCTGCTTCAGCAATACGATTTCGGATGATGTGAGCATCCTGGGTACGTTCGAGGTAGCGAGCTTCTGATTGAGTAAGGCAGTCGAAGCCGTGACCGAACCGCTCGTTCCACCAGATTTCAAGTTCTTTTCCATGTTTGGCTCTCAATAAAGCGAGTTGTTCAGCTGTTGGTGCAAGCGCCGCAGAGTGAGGTTTGCCGGTCAGTGCAGTGCCCGCAAGCACATGACCACCCGCAGTCTCGATTATCCCTTTTAAGTTGGCGAGCGTGCCGCCCTGCCCGACGAAGTCATCCACCATCACGTAATCAGCGCCCGCGACAATGTCCCCGGTAAACGCAGCCTGCCTCGCCAATCGCGAAAAGCCATCGGCCCCGGTGTGGCTGACAACGTTAATTTGCACCACTGAGCTGTCCACCGGCAAATCGAGCAGTTGTGCCAGTTCATCGGCCAGCGCCTCGGGGATAGCGTTCACACCCTCGCGCTCCAGCGCATGCGCCGAGACCAGCGTCGGGCGACGACTCCCGATCAGACTGCGCAATGCGCCAACCGCATCGGCAGACATCATCGCTTGCACCAATCTCAAGGCAGCGTCAGCATCGCCACGCTTCGCCGCCCAGTAGTCGAGATGGTTCTTTACGCCGGATTCAGGCGCATGAATCACCACCGGCGGAAAGCCGGACTGCCACGGGGTGCGCGGAGGTCGTTGGTCGTACAGAGTGGGCACTTTCGTCACTCGCCCCACACGCGGGCGAGCGAGGTCTGGATTTCTTGCTCGAAGCGGGTGATCAGTTCTCGGCTGCCGTTGACGAGCGCCTGCTCGGCTTCGATCTCGGCGACTATGGCGTGTTGCGTGGCGATGGGTGGGAGGGGAATCTTCGCCTCGTTGAGGCTTCGAAACGGAAGCTGCGGAAGCTGCGGAAGCTGCGGAAGCTGCGGAAGCTGCGGAAGCTGCGGCTGCGCGGCACCGGAAACGATTGCGTCCTCTGCGCTAGCAGTTTCTATGGTGTCTGACCGCATCATTACTCCATTCTAGGTCCGCAGGTTCTCGGTGTTGTAGCGGTAGCTGACTGAGGTTTGATTGCCGGGGGTGCTGCTGTCGGCCGTGGCGCTGTTGCCGTCGCTACGCTCAACACTGATCAGCTGATCCTGTGCGTTGGTCCGGCGGTAGGTGGTGGCAACGGTGGCGGCGCTGGCCGGGGGAACGGTAGTTCTGGTTTCGGTCTTTCCGGTGCGGTTGCGTTGGTGCTGATCGCTACGAGTGCGGTGATGAGCTGCTTGATCCGACGGCCGACGGCCGACGGCGTAGAGCGTCCACTGCGTTTTTCGTTCGGGAACGATCTGTTCGATCAATCGATCATCGCTGTCGTAGCGATACATTTCGGCGCGGCTTCGGATGAAGCTGCCGGGGCCGGTTTGTGTGCCGGGGTGGTCGTTGCTTTCCGGAGGATCGCGGTATTGAACCCGGCCCCAAGCCGCGACCCGCACTCGTCGTCAAGGTGTTCGACGACGACGCCCCGCGCTACGCCGTGTTGATTGCCTACGGAACCAGTCAGAAAACAGACCGCTTGCTCGCAGGCGAATTTCTTATCGCCCCAATTGATCGAGCTGCCTACAAACTGGCCGGACTCAGCTACCCCACCAAGTTCAGCTTCAAGCAAACCGTCGAGCTACCGTACAACGAAGAATGGTTCAAGGTTCCGCCAGCGGCACCGCACGGGCAGACGCCGAAGCTGGGGGTTCTGCATCCCAGTTTGATGCGACGAGCTGGGGCAGCGTGGTCGGCTGTGCAACGATAGTTTGTCTGTGGCAGATTGACGCTGGCCCCATTGGTCGTTTCGGCGCGTTAGAAATTCGAACCTGACCTCTTCGATTACGCCTCTGATTTAGAAGTCCGCGCTTTCGCCTTTGGCAAGGGCTGCGGCCTACCTGTTCAGGTAGGAGTTGTGCGTTCGTGGCCCGATGATGCGGCAACAACTTCACACGAAGACGCCTGCCATCTTGAGTAATTCGGACATGCGAAATTTTTTGATAATCGGCACCCACGAGGCTGGTGCGTGAACTACGGAGTCAGGATCGCTGTCGAGTAGTCCGTAGAAGAGCTCGGCGTTGATACGGCCACCTACAGGGCCGAGTTGTGTGCCGATCGCCTGCATTGCGGCGTCGCGGAGCGGGCCGCCACCGTTGTTGGTTTCAGCGTCGCGCACTGCTTGTTCCGCCTCGCACAGAATGTAGAACCACAGCGGGGTTTGCGTCGTCAGACGTGGGTCAATGTCGTTGATGCGATTGCGTGCGGTTTGTCCATCGACGCTGGGTCGAGTGGTCATTGCCGATGCGGCGAGTGGTGCTACGCCGATGGCCGCGGCAACCTCCTGTCCGGTAGCCAGGCGGAACAGATTGCCGCGCAGCAAATTGCGCTCGCCGAGCGATTTGTGCGGGTCGCCACTTGACACGATTTGCGGCGGCAAATGCGCCAGCGGATTGGTGATCGTGGTGTCGAGTTTGTAGCTAAATTGCAGCCGTGTTTCGCTCACCGTCGTGTTGCGGGCAAGCTCGCCCGGAGGAGGCGTGGCGCTGCCGCTCGCCTCGTTCGCGGCATCGTAGAAAAATGATCGCCATTTAATGTCGTGATCGAGCGGCAGCGGGCCGAAACCGACCAAACTTTCGGCCGTGCCGATCGCATCAAAAATCTGCGCTTTGAAGCCGGGATTTAAGCGATAACCGTCACGCACCATTGAGTGCCCCATGCGGTAGGCGGCGCCCGAAAACTCCAGTGGAATCGTGCTGCGTTTGCTCTCGGTAAAAAGCTTGTAGCCCAAGTTGCCGCGAAGCTTTCGATCAGCCAAAAATTTGTCGAGCACGTCGCCATGAATCAAACGTGGCAAAAAGTCGTCAGTGAGCACACGTTGATACGTCCAGCGTACTTCGCGGCGAGCCGCAGCGAACAGCGCGTCGCCTTTAAGGCCGGTGGTTTTAAGCTGCGCCACCACGGCGTTGTGAAACTTGATGAGGGCGAGTTGTAGTTGGCAGACGATTGAATTTTCATCGTTGCGTGGGTCGCCAATAATGGCGCGGCCGTTGCTCGCTCGCGGCAGGTCTCGACCAACATCAATGAGTGACGCGCCGTCGGCGGCGTACATATAAGGTCGGTCTGAGGGGCCGCTGCCGTACAGGCAGTCGAGGTCAAGCCGTGGCGAGCGCTCGTTGGACGGGCGCGAGTCGCCACCGGCAGCAAGCGAGGACTGCGTGTCAAAGGTCAGGTCGTGGTCAACGAGTTGACTCAAGTAAGTAAAACCGGCGGGCATGAAGGGGTTTTCTTCAGTGTCGGGTTCGTCGTTAGGGGGCTCTGGCTCTTTGGCGGCTTCCATGATTTGTGCCAATGCTTTGAGCGTCGCATCATCGTAGCTGGTGTGCGAAGGAGGAAGTAGTCGTCCTGGGGATGCAGATTCGAGGCCGCTGGCGTCGCCGCCGTGAAGGCCGGTGGGCAGTAGTTTCATGGTGAGGCTCCGTTTCAGTGTTGATTGGATATGCGCACGGCGACCGAGGCATCAACGGCGTGTTAGCCGTTGGCACACACGCGTGCGCGCGTGTGCTCGGATCAGACAGTTTGCGTCAGCGGTCTCCGATCTCCGTGGTGTAGATACAGGACTGCTGTGGAAGTTGTTCGCAGTAGTAAAGACGAAATTTTCGGTGCAAAGCAGACACAAAATTGGTCGGTATCTTAGGTGTGAACGTTAGACGCCGATTTGACATTTGCGTCCTACCTGTTCGGGTAGGAGCTACGTGTTCATTCGGAGCTGCGGGGTTAGGTCTTGCAGTTCAGCATTTTTGAACTGGGCCGCAGCGCGAAGGGCCATACTGCTTAAGGTGGTTTCGTGGAGCACGCGGTGGGTTGTCGCTGCGTTCCGAACCCACTCTGCGGCGTCACGCTCTCGGCTCAATCACTATCGCCAGCGTGTTCAGTCTTCGCGACTAGCCGCCTCCGGATAAAGCTCAGGCAACAAGAACTGGAGGGCATCGAGCGGGAACGCGAAGCGCACCGGGGCGACGTGGCCGGTGCTGGTGACGAGGCCGGTTTCGATGAGGTTGGATAGCAGCGTGCGGGCGGTGCGCTCGCCGAGCCCGGTCATCTGCTGGAACTCGCCGCGCGTGGTGGGGCCAGCAAGAAACAGGTGATAGAGCGGCAGCGCCGCCTCGGGGCGGATGCGTTTGTCGTGCGCGGCGCGGAAGCTGATGAGCGCCTGGATGCGGGTCTTCATGCCGTCGAGATGGAACATGCGGGTCATGAAGCTGACCTGGTCTTCGCAAATACCGACAAACCACTCGCACCAGCGTCGCAGCTCCTTTTCGCTCAGGTTGCCGCGCCCGTCGAGG
>JANXNO010000375.1 GCA_025354075.1 Burkholderiales bacterium
GGTCACATAGCCTTCCCATTCGGGCTCAAACGGCGTCACGTTGACGATGATGCCGCAGCGCGCATAGGTGCTCTTGCCGACGCAAATGGTCAGCACGCTACGCGGAATGCGGAAGTATTCGACGGTGCGTGCCAATGCGAACGAGTTCGGCGGAATGATGCACACGTCGCCCTTGAAATCAACGAACGATTTTTCGTCGAAGGCTTTCGGGTCAACAATCGTCGAATTGATGTTGGTGAAGATTTTGAATTCGTTGGCGCAGCGAATGTCGTAGCCATAGCTCGACGTGCCGTACGAAACGATCTTCTGCCCATTCACAAAACGCACCTGGTCCGGCACAAACGGCTCAATCATTTGTGTTGTCTCGCACATGCGGCGAATCCAGTGGTCGGACTTGATGGACATAGAGATGAGGGGCCGAAGGCAAAATGTGAATTAGCGTCGTATTGTAAGAAGTGCCCTGATTTATGTTGTGTCACACGTATTTTCGTAGCGCGCCCACAAAATTTCCGCTGACATGAGTGGCATTCAGCTCTCATTAGCGCAAGCGCGTGCCCTGCAACTGGCCGCAATGGGTTTGCTCACGCCACCGCGCCGTCGCGCCCGCAAGGCTGACGTGTTGGCCACGATTCGCGCGATGAATGTGCTGCAGATCGACACCATTCACATCGTCGCGCGCAGCCCGTATCTGGTGCTGTGGAGCCGTCTCGGCGACTATTCGCCGCAATGGCTCGACGAGCTGCTGGCAGAGGGCGCGTTGTTTGAATACTGGTCACACGCCGCGAGCTTTCTGCCAATCGAGGACTACCCGTTTTACCGTCGCCAGATGCTGCACCTCGAAGCGGCTGGCTCCGGGCGATCAGCCATTCGACTTGCGTCCGACCCTGTCGCTCACCTCGAACTCGTTGACCATGTGCGTGAGCGAGGCCCCGTACGGGCCACCGACTTTGATCACGTGGACGGTCGCAAAGGCAATGGCTGGTGGGACTGGAAGCCAGACAAAGCGCGCCTGGAGACGCTGTTTACCGCAGGGGAGATCATGGTCGCACGCCGCGACAATTTTCATCGAATCTACGATGTACGTGAGCGTGTGCTGCCATCGCACCTGATTGATGACGCCGCAGTGCCCAGTCGCGAAGCAACGCACCAGCATTGGACGCTGGCGGCGATCAAAGCCATGGGGATTGCGCCGGCGCGCTGGGTCGGCGACTACTTTCGCCACGCTGGACGGGTGCCGCAACCACACCCAGAAACGCTGGTCGACTCCGGCGCATTGTTACGCGTTACCGTTGAAGGCCTGCAGCATATCGCCTATGTTCATGCTGATCACGCACCCCTGCTGCGGGCAGCACAGAGCGGCAAAGTGGTGCCGACTTACAACACGCTGCTGTCGCCTTTCGACCCGCTGGTGTGGGATCGTGAACGGGCGCTGACGCTATTCAACTTTGACTATCGCATCGAGTGCTACACGCCGGAAGCCAAGCGCAAGTACGGTTATTTCACCTTGCCAATACTGGTGCGAGGCGCGCTGGTGGGACGACTTGACGCCAAGGCGCATCGAGCTGACGGCGTGTTTGAAGTGCGCGCATTGCATCTTGAACCCGGGGTAATTGCGGACGCAGCCCTTGCAGCCGACATCGGCGACACGATGGCCCGCTGCGCGCGCTGGCATGGAATGTCGGCCGTTCAAATCAGCAAGACGGCCCCGGCAAACTTTTTGCCCAAGCTGCGCCGGGCGCTCAAGCAATGGTCATGCGCCACCGTATGAGCACGACCACGCCACCGGGCGAAATCGCCATTGACGTTGCCGGGACCCAATTGCTTTGCCTGTGGCAGCGCATGCTGTTCTGGCCCGAGCAGCGCACGCTGTTTGTGGCGGACGTTCATCTGGGCAAGGCGGCGAGCTTTCGGGCGGCAGGCGTACCGCTGCCTAGCGGCCATTCAGGTGTCGACCTTGACCGCATCACCACGCTGTTAACGGCGCATGAAGCCACCCGTCTGGTGATTTTGGGTGACATGGTTCACACACGAGCGAGCTATACCCAGGCACTTGATCGCCATTTCAGAGCTTTCCGAGCGAGTCACCGCGACGTCGACGTCGTTCTGGTGCGCGGCAACCATGACCGGCACGCCGGTGACGCCCCCACAGAATGGCAGCTTCGTATCGTCAGCGAACCGTACCTGCTGGGCCCGTTTGCCTGCTGCCATGAGCCCGGCATGGCGAACGGCACCGGCTATGAGCTTGCGGGGCATTTACATCCTGCGCTGCGGCTTCAAACGGGCCGCGAGGGAGTCACTTTGCCGTGCTTCTGGCAACACGCCAGCGGCATCGTTTTGCCCGCATTTGGCAGCCTGACCGGCAACTTCACGCTGCGCCTGAAGCCTGCTGAAGGCGCGGTAGTGATCGCCGGGCAACATCTTCATGCAATTAAATATCGGGAATAAGTCTGTGGAAAACTCGGTGAAAACGCCCCGCAAACTGTGGGCAGTTTCTCCGCCTTCCAGCTTCAAGCCACGCGCCACGGGGCATGCGGCCACGCCCTACTTTCTGGCACAACAGAATTGCCTCACAACCCCTATATGTTGTGGTGAAGATGGCGCTTGACCACTAGATGTTGTTGGTCGTATCCTTCATGTATTCATTCAATTTATTCGACTTCGGCTGCGTATTTTCTGCACCGCTTCTACAGCTAATGACTGCATGAAAGCGGTAGCCCGGGAAATATCGGCCTCCGTGCCACCGAAGCAATTGATGAGCAGAACACCGGGCGGGTTGGGAGGCCGAGTCAACGTCACTGTTACCTGAATCGTCGTGGTTAGCCGTCGGCTTTCACCGGGTACCGTGCTTTGCAGCCCAACACAGATGAAACATAGATTTTTGGAGACGATTACATGCTCGAAACGGCACCCGCCCAGTTTGGCGGCAGTTTTATTACCGCACCCGCGAACCCCGCTTTGAATTCCGCCGTACTCGGTCTGGTGACCGGTAGCTCAAGCGCTACGCCGGAATCAGGTCGCGCAAACTTGTATAAAGTCATTCGCCGCAACGGTTCGGTGGTCAGTTTTGAACCGGGCAAAATCACGGTCGCGATGACCAAGGCGTACCTCGCAGCCCACGGGAATCAAAGCGCAGCCTCAGCCCGTGCGCGCGAGCTCACGCAACGCTGGACTGACGCCGTTATGCAGGCGCTGATGCGCGTCAAGCCCGAGGGCGGCGCGATTCATATCGAAGAAATTCAGGATCAGGTTGAACTGGCGCTGATGCGCTCGGGTGAACATGAAGTTGCACGCGCCTACGTGCTCTACCGCGAAAAGCGCACGCAAGAGCGCGCCGCCCAAGTAAAATCGAAAGAAGCGGACCAGGAACTGATTCTGCACGTAGTTGAAGACGGCGTGCGCAAGCCGCTTGATTTGCTGCGCCTACGCGAGCTCATCATCTCGTCATGCGAGGGCCTGCACGGCGCGGCGGATGCCGATGTGATCCTCAAAGCCACGCTGAAAGACCTGTACGACGGGGTATCGGCGAAAGAAGTGCGCAAGTGCGTGGTGCTCGCTGCACGTCAGTACATCGAAAAAGACCCCGCGTACAGCTTCGTTACGGCACGTCTGCTGCTCGACTCCATTCGCTACGAGATTCTTGAAGAAGAAGCCTCGCAGGCCGACATGGCCACCAAGTATGGCGAATACTTCCCGAAGTTCATCAAGCACGGTATCCGCATCGGCCTGTTGAACCCTGAGCTCGCCAGCTACGATTTGGCCAAGCTCGGCGCAGCGCTGGATCACACCCGCGACTTCAAGTTCGGGTTCCTCGGTTTGCAAACGCTGTATGACCGCTATTTCCTGATTGATCGCTCAGGCAAAAACGGCGCGGATCGTCGTTTTGAAATGCCGCAGGCGTTCTTCATGCGCGTGGCGATGGGCTTGGCGCTCAATGAAGCAGATCGCGAAGCACGCGCTATCGAGTTCTATCAACTGCTGTCGAGCTTCGACTTCATGTCGAGCACGCCCACGCTGTTCAATTCGGCTACGCATCGTTCACAGCTCTCAAGCTGCTATCTGACAACGGTCGCTGATGATCTCGACGGCATTTATGAGGCGATCAAAGAAAACGCGCTGCTCTCAAAGTTTGCCGGCGGTCTTGGCAACGACTGGACGCCGGTGCGAGCCATGGGCTCGCACATCAAAGGCACCAATGGCGAATCGCAAGGTGTGGTGCCGTTCCTCAAAGTCGTGAACGACACGGCCGTGGCTGTGAATCAGGGCGGCAAGCGCAAAGGTGCGGTCTGTACGTATCTTGAAACCTGGCACATGGATATCGAGGAATTCCTCGAACTGCGCAAGAACACCGGCGATGACCGTCGTCGTACGCACGACATGAATACCGCGAACTGGATCCCCGATCTGTTCATGAAACGGGTAATGGAAAACGGCCCGTGGACGCTGTTCTCACCGGTCGACACGCCGGATATTCACGACCTGTTCGGCAAGGCGTTCGAAGCGCGTTATACCGAATACGAAGCCAAAGCGGCGCGCGGCGAAATCAAGCTGTTCAAGACCATTCAGGCGACCACGCTGTGGCGCAAGATGCTCACGATGCTGTTCGAAACGGGCCATCCGTGGATCACGTTTAAAGACCCGTGCAACATCCGCTCGCCGCAGCAGCATGTCGGCGTTGTGCATTCGTCGAATCTGTGTACCGAAATCACGCTCAACACCAGCGACACCGAGATCGCCGTGTGTAACCTGGGCTCGGTGAATCTCGTCAATCACATGATTGAAGTAGACGGTAGGTTTGTCCTCGATCAGGTCAAACTGCAAAAGACCATCCGCACCGCGATGCGCATGCTCGACAACGTGATTGACATCAATTACTACGCCGTCAAGAAAGCACGCACATCGAACTTGAAGCACCGCCCCGTGGGCCTTGGCATCATGGGCTTTCAGGATGCGCTGCACATGATGCGCACGCCGTACGCCTCGCAAGCCGCGATGGAGTTTGCGGATCGCTCAATGGAAGCGGTGTGTTACTACGCCTACCTCGCGTCGACCGAGCTCGCCGAAGAACGTGGTCGTTATAGCTCGTACAAAGGCTCGCTGTGGGATCGTGGCATCCTGCCTTACGACTCGCTCAAAATGCTTGCCGAAGAGCGTGGCGGCTACGTTGAGGTCGATCAGTCGATCACCATGGATTGGGATGCGCTCAAAGCGCGCATCAAAATTCACGGCATGCGCAACTCGAACTGCGTGGCGATTGCGCCGACCGCGACGATTTCCAACATCATTGGCGTGTCAGCCTGCATCGAGCCGAACTACGAAAATCTGTTCGTCAAGTCAAACCTCTCCGGCGAATTCACCGTTATCAACGAGCACCTCGTCGACGACCTGAAAGCACGCGGCTTGTGGGACGAAGTGATGATTTCCGATCTCAAATATTTTGACGGCGCACTGGCCAAAATTGACCGCATTCCCGATGATTTGAAGGCGAACTACGCCACCGCGTTCGAAATGGATCCGTCGTGGATCGTTGAGGCCGCGTCACGTCGCCAGAAGTGGATTGACCAGGCGCAGTCGCTCAACATTTACATGGCCGGTGCCTCGGGCAAAAAGCTCGATGAAACCTACAAACTCGCATGGACACGTGGCCTCAAAACCACGTATTACCTGCGCACGATGGGCGCTACCAGCGCCGAGAAATCGACTGGCAAAGGCGGCGAGTTGAATGCCGTGTCGTCAAGTGGTGTTGGTACGCCGGCGATATCTCAAGGTGCGGCACTAACCAAGGCACCGACAACACAGTACATCGGCGACCGACCGGCGGCATTCGTAGTGCCAGCAGTAAGCGGTCATGCGATTAGCAACGTCGATTTGCCTGCCACCGACATGAAGTTTTGCAGTCTCGACAATCCCGAGTGCGAGGCCTGCCAGTAGGCGGATCGAAGGTCGGCGCAACATCCTACTTTTCTTAGACACTATCCGCGCAATAATCAGCGTTATGGGGATCGCCAGCAATCGCTGACGTGTTCTCACTAACCACTTAACAGGAGACGAAAATGGGTTTTTTCAGTTTTATTAAAGATGCAGGCGAAAAGCTGTTCGGCCATAAAGAAGCCGAAGCAGCGGCAGCCGCCGCGGCGGCGTCCGATGACGAAGCCA
>JANXNO010000422.1 GCA_025354075.1 Burkholderiales bacterium
AAACCACCGACAAAATACGGGCTACCAAAAAATTCGCAGGAGCAGTAGCGTGGCAGCAGCATTTCAGACTTGGGACAATCCGATGGGCACTGACGGCTTCGAGTTCATCGAATTTGCTGCGCCGGATCCCGCCGCGATGGGCGCGTTGTTCGAGCAAATGGGCTTCGTTGCGGTGGCAAAGCATCGCTCAAAAAATGTGTTGCTTTACAAACAGGGCGACATCAATTTCATCCTGAACGCCGAGCCCGGTTCATTCGCGCAAAGCTTCGCGCGCGTACACGGCCCGTCGATCTGCGCGATTGCGTTTCGCGTGAAAGATGCCGCCTTCGCCTACAAACATGCGGTCGATCAGGGCGCATGGGGTGTAGACATGCATCCGGGGCCGATGGAGCTGAATATTCCCGCGATCAAAGGCATCGGCGACTCGCTTTTGTACTTCGTGGATCGCTACGATGGCAACAGCGTGCATGGCGGCAACAACGTCACCATTTACGACATCGATTTTGTGCCGATTGCAGGTGCGCCGCGCGTGCCTGAAGGCGCAGGCTTGACGTACCTCGATCACCTGACGCACAACGTGCATCGTGGCCGTATGGACGAGTGGGCGGGCTTTTACGAGCGGTTGTTCAACTTCAAGGAAGTGCGCTACTTCGACATCGAAGGCAAGTTGACCGGCCTGAAAAGCAAGGCGATGACCAGCCCCTGCGGCAAGATTCGTATCCCTATCAACGAGTCCAGCGACGACAAATCGCAGATTCAGGAATACCTGCACGCGTATCACGGCGAAGGCATTCAACACGTGGCCTTCGGCGCGGCAGATATCTACGGCACGGTCGGTGCGCTCGGCAAAAAATCGGTGCCGTTTCAAACCACACCTACGACGTATTACGAGCAATTGCCAACGCGCATTCCGAATCACGGCGAAGACATTGCCAAGCTGCAAGCGCTGAATATTCTGGTCGATGGCGCGCCTGAAGACTCCGGCATGTTGCTGCAAATCTTCACGCAAAACCTGATCGGCCCGATCTTCTTCGAGATCATTCAACGCAAGGGCAATCAGGGTTTTGGCGAGGGCAATTTCAAGGCATTGTTCGAGTCGATTGAACTGGATCAAATTCGCCGGGGTGTGTTGACAGCATAAGCAACGCCATCGTTTTTGGTCATTGGCTTTGCGTTTAATAGCCCGCCGAATATGGGCTTAGCAGCACAAAATGCACAAAGTCGATAAGTAATGTTTTGTGCCACTAAGCCCCTATGCAGTAGGGCTTTTAGCAAAAAGCTGAAAGTTGGATTTGCGTGCCAAGCACTCGCCCACTGACCAGCGACCTGTCACATCCCTGTAACGCACGCGCCTCACACTCGCAAAAATTTTTTGTTCTGGGGTGCTGCGCGTGATGCCGACAATTAACCGCGAGCTTTCCATGCTCGCCTTCAACGAACGTGTTCTCGCGCAGTGTGAACTGCCGTGGGTGCCAGCGTTGGAGCGGCTGCGCTATCTGACCATTGTCAGCTCAAATCTGGATGAATTTTTTGAAGTGCGCATTGCCGAGCAAAAGGAAAATCTTAAGGCGCTCGCCGCCGAGCATTCACCTGAGGCCGAGCCGTTGCGCGAGTCGCTTGAGCTGATCGCGAGCCACGCGCGGGCGCTGGTGGAGCGCGCCTATCGGCTACTCAACACGCAGATTTTGCCCTCGCTGCGCGACGCCGGGATTGATCTGGTAAACGGTGCGGAACTGACGCCTGCGCAGCGGCGCTGGGTCAAGGCCACCTTCGCACGTGAGATTGCGCCGGTGCTGACGCCGATCGGTCTGGACCCCGCGCATCCGTTCCCGGCGGTGGCCAACAAAGGCCTGCATTTCATTGCCGAGCTGCGGTCGAAACGCAGCACCAGCAAGACCAGTATCGCGATTGTGAAAGTGCCGCGCAGCCTGCCGCGCCTGTTCGAAATCAAGGACAAAATTCCCGGCAAGCATCGCTCGTTCATCTTGCTGTCCACCCTGATTGAGACCGAACTGGCTAGCCTGTTTCCGGGCCGCGACGTGGTGAGTGATTCACAATTTCGCGTGACCCGCGACAGTGATTTGTGGGTGGACGAACAGGAGATGACCAACCTGCGCCACGCGCTCGCGGGCGAGCTGCGGCGACGTCCGTTTGGTCGCGCGGTGCGGTTGGAAATCAACGCCGATTGCAGCGACTCGATCACCGCTCTGCTCTGCACGCATTTCAAGCTTGAGCCGCACGAGGTGTATCGCGTCGACGGGCCGGTGAACCTCGCGCGCTTGCAGGCGCTGGCAGAAGCGGTCGATCATCCGCTGCTGCGTTTTGCACCGTTCACACCGGGTCAGCTGATGGCCGACGTCGCCGATGAACAGATTTTTGCCGAGCTGAAACGCGGTGACGTATTGCTGCATCATCCCTATCAGTCGTTTGATCCGGTGGTGCGATTTTTACGCAGCGCGGTGATGGACCCGAACGTGATTGCCATCAAGCAAACCATTTACCGTACCGGGGCCAAATCGGTGTTGATGGACCTGCTGCTGGACGCGGTGCGACGCGGTAAAGAGGTCACCGTTGTGCTCGAACTCAAAGCCCGCTTTGACGAGGAAACCAACATCAACTGGGCCGACAAGCTGGAGCAAGCGGGGGCCCACGTGGTGTACGGTCTGGTCGGCCTTAAAACGCATGCCAAGATGGTGCTGGTGCTGCGTAAAGAAGGCAACGCGATACGGACGTATGCGCACATCGGCACCGGCAATTACAACCCGTCGACTGCGCGTTTTTACACAGACTTCGGACTGCTCACCGCGCACGCAGAAATCGGCAAGGACGTCGCGGCTATCTTTCATCATTTGACCAGTCTGTCGCAACCGCCCAAGTTGAAGCATTTGTGGTGGGCACCGCACACGATGAAGTCGAACCTCCTCGCCGCGATTGCCAATGAGGCGCGGGCAGCCAAAGCCGGGCAACCTGCGGTCATCATGGCCAAGATCAACGCACTGACTGACGAGGCGATCATGGCCGCACTGTGCGATGCGTCGAAAGCCGGCGTACGGATTGACCTGATCGTGCGCGGTGCCTGCTGTTTGCGCCCCGGCATTGATGATTTCACCGGCAACGTTCATGTGCGCTCAGTGGTCGGTCGCTTTCTCGAACACAGCCGCATTTACTATTTTGAAAATGGTGGCAAACCGAACGTCTACCTGTCCAGCGCCGACTGGATGAGCCGCAATCTGGATCGTCGCGTCGAGGTCGCTACACCCGTACTTGACGGCACGCTGCTCGCACGCGTCCTCGACGAAGCATTGTTTGCCCCACTGCGCGACAATTCGCAGGCGTGGCAGCTTGAGAGTAACGGTGCCTATCGATTGTTGCGCCCGACCGGTCGTCAAAAGCCGATCATTGCGCAGCAATTGCTCGCCGAGCAGCTTGGACAACCGGCGGCGGTCGCCACGACGCCATGAGCGAAATCATCTTCTGGCGCCACGCGGAGGCCCATGACGCCAGCGAAGGTCAGAGTGATCTTGAGCGTAAATTGACGGTCAAGGGCCAGCGTCAGGCCGAACGCGTCGCCTTCTGGCTGGACCGCAACCTGCCGCAGCACTGCAAGGTGTATGTCAGCGAAGCCAAACGCGCACAACAAACCGCACGCTGTCTGCCGCGCAAACACAAAGCACTCGCCGAGCTCAACCCCGATGCCAGACCGCAAGACGTCTTGGCCGCTGTCGGTTGGTGCATTCAAACGGAGCCGATTGTGCTGATCGGACATCAGCCGTGGATCGGCGAATGCATTCACTGGCTGCTGATGGACGGCACCGCGCCATTTGCCATTCGCAAGGGTGCAGCCTGGTGGTTGCAGTCACGTGCACGCGAAGCGGCGAACGAAGTGATTGTGCGTGCCGTGGTGACGCCGGAGCTGATGTAGTTTCAGGGTGTCTCGAAGGGATGGCGACGGACATCACGCCAGGCTTTCAACGCCCGGGGTGGTGATGTCACTGGATCGGCGAGCGACAGTAAGGGCGCAAACCGCCAGTCGAGATTGTCCGGATTCGCGCCTTCAGCCAGCAACGGTTTGCAGCGAAACAGGCTTGGCGGCACACGTCTGAACAACCCCAGCGCAATCCATCGCTGTTGCAGGCCGCGAATGCCCACGACGGATCGTTCCACAACGTCACTGCGCGCCTGCGCCTGTTCCGCATGAATACGAAATCGGCTCAGCCGCGCCTGAAAAAAAGCGGCATTGCCTTGCACCAGCAGCCGCGCCCACATCGCCAGATCGATCGCCCCGCGCACCGGCTCGCCGTTGAAGTGGAAGGGAGAAGCGGACGTCTCATCGCTTCCGGAGATACCTTCGACGTGCGGTCTCGGGTCAAAATCACTGCGGCGAAATAGGGCCGTGCTGGGCTCGCCGATGAAGTTGAGCCCGTGCATGATCGCCGCGTTTGCGAGCGTCACGCCGTCGATGATCAGGTCTTCTGCAACGACGGGCTGCGTTGCAGGCATATCGTCGATGACGTAGGAGTCCGCGTCAATGCGCCAGCGGTGCGACGTTGCCAGCACCAGTCCGGGCACGCGTTGAAAGGCGTCTACAAATGTCGCGACACAGGTCGGTTCGAGCACGTCATCGTCGTTAAGAAACTTGACGTAAGTTCCGCGCGCTAGAGACAGGCACTTTTCAAAATTTTTGCGAGCGCGCAAGCGTTGTGGATTCTTGATGTAGGTGATGTCCGCGCAGTGCGCCCGACTGCGGACAAGCTGACTAATCGCATCGCTTTCGCAGTCGTCACAAATAATTATTTCGATAGGACGATACGTCTGCGCAATAGCGCTGTCGAGGCACTCGATGAAGTATTTTGGATTCGACGACGGAATCAAAATCGACACCAACGGGGAAATGACCGGTGCAAACGAAGCCGATTTCCAGCCGGGAAACTCTGCATTTGGCTCGATACTGACGAGCCCAAACAGCTCTGCCGTACTCGCCATTACGGCAAAACTCTGCGCCGCCTGTGGCTCGGTCAATAGCGCTGTGCCGCCGGGCACCAGCACCCGCCGACATTCGCGCAATATCATCACCTGGTCTTGTAGCGACCGTGTCGCGGTCGCGTCGCCCAAAAAAATGTGCTGCACCGAATGATCGGCAAGTGGCCATTCGTATCCCGGCTCAAACAGCATGTCGGCACCGAAGCGAATTGCGAGATCAACACAGCCCACTCGCCGCGCCTTGAGCAAGACGCCAAGCGTCATCAAAGGGTTGCGCGTTTCGACCACACGCCATTAACCATCAGTGTTTCTCTCGTCACTGTCGCCACCGCCCGCGCAGCAAGCCCCTCGCGTGCCGTCGTGCAGGTGCCGACACCAGAGCCTGCCTCGCACGCTTCAATCGTCACACCACAAAAGCGCTTGAGCGTGATGGCAAGTTCGTCCATGCCCAGATGTTTGCGCGCGGCGGTAGCGCCGGTAAATCGTGCATTGAACTCATGAATTTTGAGTTCTCCGTTGACGTCAGGCTGGCACTGAATATTCATCGGGCCGTACCAACCCGCATCAGCAAACGCAGCAGCACAACGCACGCCAATTGCACGCGCAGCCGAATCACTATCAATGCTCACACGCCGGGCGTTGCGTCCCGTCGGCTCGTTGCGTGTGCAGAATACATAGGCAGTCGTGCTGTCCGGCCCGATCATGATCTGGATCGAACGTTTGTTGCCTTCGAAGCTATGAAACAACGGCACGCCCGTTGATCGTACGGCCTCCACATAGGCGCGAACAGCAGCCGCGTTACCGAGATATTCCTGCAACACATGATCGGGACGTTGTATCGCCTGACGGGCTTGCGCGGCAGAAGTGATCAGCGTAATGCCGCGTGAATCCGAGCCATCTCGAGGTTTGCATACCAAGGGCAAGCCAGCGCTATCAATGAAGGCGGCCATATCGTCAATGTTCTGACCAGGCTCACATCTGAACGACTGCGCAAACGGCAGCCCATAGCGTTTGGCAAACTCGAAGCTGAGCCATTTGTCAGAAACCACTTCGGCAACGGCAGGAGCGCCGCATAAAAATGCGCGTCCCAGGTCGGGGCGTCGGCTCTTGAGGGCCGACAGAAAGCGCACGTCATCATCGCGGCATGGCACCACCAGATCAGGCTTTTCCAGTGCCATGACGTCGAGCAAACGACGCTCAAAACTGGCAGCATCAGCACGGAGATTCGGCGCGAGATAGACCTGGTCAAACGCGAACAACGTGGGCTCATCGGTTACATCAGTCGTTGCGATGAGGCGCGTCGTGGATCGACGGGTTCCAATTGCGGCGAGTACATTCGCGCCGGTATGACCACCCCCGGACAACAGCAGGATGGTGGTGTCAGGCATTGATCAGGATATCAAGATGCAATGGGGCTCGGCAAAAAAAGTTAGTCACAAATTATTCTGGCAGAAAATCGACCGAAAGCATATTTTCTGCTCTATTGTTGCGCGCTATCGCTCGCGTCACCGCATCCTCCGACATACGCCTTGAACAACGTTTTGATGAGTACCCATGATTATTGATTGTCGTTGCCGTTTAACGGTTGACGGTGCTGCCGACTATTTCGTGGATCGCGTGACTCACGCAGGTAAGCTCGCGGGCGTGCCAGCGCTGAGCGAACGCACGCTCGATGCCTTTTTTGCAGAGCTTGATGCAGCGGGTGTGACTATTGCTGTCTCGGTTTCAGGGTGTAATCCCGGCGCGAAGCTTGGCCGTTTTGAGTTGCCCGCCCGCACCGCTTCGAATGACGTCATGGCACAGGTGCAACGCGCGTATCCGGGGCGCTTTATCGGCGTGGCGGGTATTGACGTAAGCAACACAATGCACAACGCAATGGACGAGTTGCGTCGATGCGTGGACGAGTTGGGGTTGTTCGCCGTTTTTATTGAGCCCGGACGCGCGCCCGGATGCAATCTGGACGACCGAAGTCTGTATCCCGTCTATGAATTTTGCGAATTAAAGCGCGTGACGCTCATTCCCCAGACCTCGGGGTTGCTCGGCGGACGACTGCTCGACTACGCTAACCCCAAATACATTGAAACCGTCGCCGATGATTTTCCGGGGCTCAACATTATTTGTGGTCACGGCTGCTACCCGTATGTACGCGAAGCCATTGTGATGGCCTATCGTCGCGACAACGTCTGGTTATCGCCGGATTCTTACGTGCATCATTTGGGCCGCGATGACTGGATTCAGGCCGTCAACTATGATGCGTTGGGATTCGCCAGCCGCTTCGTGTTCGCGAGTGCGTATCCTCTCAACGCGCTGAAGCCGCAGGTAGATCGCTTTCAGGCGATGCCGTGGGCACCCGAGGCGCTGCCAAAATTGCTCTACAAAAATGCGGTCGCAGCCCTGCGCTTGAACGAGCGATCCGCGTTTGATTTTTAGGGTGCGTGGCGCACGCATCGATAGCACCAACCAATCAAATCGCGTGGCGTAGCAACGACGTCAGGAGCTTTGTTTTTCACAACGGACGTCAACTCGGCACGCGCTCACAAACGACTGGGCAAACAACGACCGCTAGGGGGGGCTCCCAAATTCGCGAGACAAGCAGTAACCAGCGCGCACGCAGCGGCCAGCTTGGTCGTCGTATTCCCGGAAAGCTGTTGATTTGTTGGCGAGCTTCAGGCTCGCGCGAAGCGACCGCCTAGCGTACTTTTTCGCTGCAAAACCTTAGCGGCAGAACAAGTCAATCGTGTGACAGCAATAGTTGGCGAGCACTGCCAGCGTCCGCCACAAAACTGTCATGCATTTGTAGTCGCTCCGTCAAATGCACCATCTGAAATGTGTGGATTGCAGACGCGTCCGCGTACTTGTGTTTGAGCAGAGCGTGCTTCCGAAAAGATGCTGCGCGCCTCTACCGCAGCACCGCATCTGCACGCCACTTTTCATTCAAATTTAGGGGTTCACATTGAATAACTCACCGGTTTTATCCCGTACTTCGTTGCTTTCCGCTGCGATAAGCCTGTCGCTGTGCAGCGTTGCAGCGCACGCAGTCACCTGGAACACGCTTAATGGTCAGGCGCCGCTGGTAATCGGACACCGCGGTGCCACGGGCTATCTACCGGAGCACACGCTTGAGTCATATCGACTCGCCGTTGCGCTGGGGGCCGACGTGATTGAGCCTGATCTCGTGTCCACCAAAGATGGCGTGCTGATAGCGCGTCATGAGCCGGTGCTCAGCGGCACGACCAACGTGGCGAGTTTCGCCAAATTTGCCGACCGCAAGCGCACGTCCGTCATTGATGGCGTGACTTACACCGACTGGTTCTCAGTGGACTTTACGCTTGCCGAAATTAAAGAGTTGCGAGCGAATGAGCGAGTCTCTGACCGCAACCAAAAGTTCAACGGCGCATTTGAAATCGTTACGCTGCAAGACGTGATTGACCTCGCAAAAAAGGAAACGATTCGCACGGGACGGACCATCAGCATCTACCCTGAAGTTAAGCATTCGACCTGGCATATTCAGCAAGGCAAACCGATTGAGGCGACATTGATTGCCGCTTTGAACGCGGCCGGCTGGACGAAAAAGACCGATCCAGTATTCATTCAATCTTTCGAAATTAGCAATCTCAAACAACTGCGCGGCATGACGAATCTGCGTCTTGTGCAACTATTGAGCTGTTATGACAACGACCTCGCAACGGGCAATTGCATCTACATTCCGCTTGACGCAGACAGCGCACCGGGTGACTGGATCGCAGCCAATGATCGCCGCACGTATGCCGACATGATTACGCCTGCCGGTTTGGCGGATATCGCCAAATATGCAGACGGCGTCGGCCCATGGAAGCGCCAGTTCATCGGCGTGAAAGCGTTGACGTTCGGTGTCGATGGCAAGCCTGCCGACTTCAATGGTGATGGCTCCGTGGATGAGGAGGATGGCGTGACCATCAAAAACTCTAACCTCGTGCCGGACGCACACAATGCCGGACTATTTGTGCATCCCTATACCTTCCGCACGGATCGTGTCTACGCGCGCGACTACGCGGGTGGTGGCAAAGGCAACGCAAGCGCGGTTAACGCCGAGTACCGTCAGATGTGGAGTTTGGGCGTAGACGGATTGTTTTCTGACTTTTCGGACGACGCCTTCAAGTCGCGTGCGATGTTTGCGTCAGACCAGGTTGAAGTCGTTGAATATGCCAATGGGGCTGACGCCAAAGTGGCCACGCGATTCTTCCGCACTGCAACCGATGCTGACATTCGCGGCATTGCTGGCGTGAAAGGTCTTACCCGCACAGCGGACTCGTTCAAGGCGTGGTCAGCATCGCAAACCGGCGCACTAGCCACGACAGCAGTATGCCGTTACTTCGATAGCAAAAACGTCCGCCACTTCTACAGCATTGATATCACTCAGTGCGCGGCCTATGGCGCCGCCGGGTACAGCAACGAAGGTACTGCTTTCCATGCGGTTCCGTTGAACACGGCGGCCTGTCCGACTGGAACGGTCGCGGTCAGCCGCTTCACCCGTACGGCGGCAGGCGTAGTTGATGAGCGTCTTAGCTCGATGCAGACGATTGTCAGTGCCGTGCCCGCATACACCAAGTCGGGCGTCGCTTTCTGCGGCGCGCAGTAAGCGAGCGCAGTTCGTAAGCGGTTATCCCACGCTGCAACGCGGGATACCGTCTACGATGAAGGCAAACCAATATCGGCAACCGCCGGCGGGATCACCATCAGCGGTGCGCCCACACGAAGCGGCTCGCCGTCTCGAATGTTTGCGCACAGTTCATACCCGCGCGGTGCAAACACGATGATGGTGGAGCCGTGCTGGAACCAGCCCATTTCTTCGCCTTTGGCAAACGATGCGTCGCAGGGAATGAGGTTGGGGCCGCGGTAGCGCAAATGAAGCAAAGCATCCAGAAAATGCAACCGGATGCTGGCCACCAGAACCGCCGCAACTGCGACCAGCAAAACGTCCGGGCCACTGGATTTGGGCTGCACATGCACCACCGCGCGTTCATTTTTGCAGAACAGGTTTTCAACGCGTTGCAATGCGATCGGGTTCACATTCCAGGTGTCTCCCGAGATGTAGTTCACCCGCTTGACATTGCAATCGAGCGGCGCATGAAAGCGGTGATACATGCTCGATGTGATGCGAATGGTGACATAACAGCCATCTAGGTACGGTGTTACCAAATCCGGATCACCCAGCAGATCGATCAGCTCATACGGATAACCTTTGGCCTGATATACCTGCGTCCCGACGACGAGACCGCAGGCACCCACAATGCCGTCACACGGGCTGGTGAGGATCGCCGGATCAGGGTTGATCTGCCGACTACCAGGTTTCAATTCGCGAATGAAGCAGTCGTGCATACTCGTAAATTGCGTCTTCTTGGCCTCGTTGAGATCGAGCGCCGCAAAGCGTCGCCAGAGGCCGATGGAGAGATCGCGAACGAGTGGCTGTTTGATCTGGCTGAACCAGCCCATGAAGATTGTCAGCGAGCGTCGCGGGATGCGATTGGTGATCAGGAAGTTGAGTCGTTCCTGTTTCATCATCTGATTAAAAAGGGTACGGATCGTCATAACCGTTTCATCTAGTTCCGGTAAATATCGGTCAGGAGAAAAATATGGAAAACTTGATCGGCCCCATTGCCTTGGTTGCGGCCATCGCCACAGCCTCGCTGGTAACTCTGCCAAAAATTGCTGCCCGCGTTCAACTGTCGCGGGCTAAACATCGATCGCTGGCCGGACACTCGAAAATGTCTCGGCAAATCGCCAAATGGATACCGTTCTACGAGTATGACAGCGCGACGTTTTTTGCCGCTGATGACGCACCACAAGACGTCGCCATGAGCCGCCGTCAGGGCTTCACGCGACTCGCTGAGCTCTACGCTACTCGCTTTCTGAACAGTGCGCGAATGACCGCAGAGGTCGTTGACAGTATTTCCGATTTGCAGTTCACCTTGAACTATCGGGTGCCGTTCCAGTTCAACCGTTTTGTCCATGAGCACATCAAGAGTGGTGTGTTCATCGGCAAATCGGAAGGCGTATTCGTCACCGACCTTGATGGCAATCAGTTCTTTGATTTGACCGGGTCGTACGGTGTCAATGTATTTGGTTATGACTTCTACAAAGCCTGCATTGAGCGTGGATCGGCAACGGTTCGCGACCTGGGCCCGGTACTTGGCGGGTACCACCCAGTCGTCGCAAAAAATGTAGCGCGACTGAAACTCATTTCCGGTATGGACGAAGTCTCGTTTCATATGTCCGGGACGGAAGCCGTGATGCAAGCGGTGCGCCTTGCGCAGTATCAGACGGGCCGCTCCCGTCTGGTACGCTTTTGCGGCGCGTATCACGGCTGGTGGGGCGACGTGCAGCCGGGCGTCGGCAATCCGGTTCCAGCGACTGCGACCTACACACTTAAGGACATGGATGACACGGCGCTGCGCGTGCTTGCAAACAGGCGCGACATCGCGTGCGTGCTGGTGAATCCACTGCAAGCGCTGCATCCCAATTCTGGGGCGCCGGGAGATTCTTCGCTGCTCGACAGTTCGCGCCGCGCAGGCTTTGATCGGGTTGCGTATGCCGGCTGGCTCGCGAAGCTGCGACGGATTTGTGATGAGCGCGGTATCGCCCTGATCTTCGACGAAGTGTTTGTTGGGTTCAGGATTGCCCGTGGCGGTGCGCAGGAGTATTTTGGCGTCCAGGCGGACATGGTCACCTACGGCAAGACGCTCGGCGGCGGCTTGCCAGTGGGCGTAGTGTGCGGCAAGCGCAAATGGATGAAGCGTTTTCGCGACGACCGCCCTGCTGACATTTGTTTTGCGCGTGGTACCTTCAATTCGCATCCGTACGTCATGGGCGCCATGGACGCATTCCTTGACTTTATCGATGAGGATGAGGCGAAGCAGATTTACGCCAATGTTGATGCGGTGTGGACAAACCGCGCCGCAGTCTTCAATCAACGATTGCTCGACGAAAACCTGCCAGTGCGAATTGCCAATCTGTCGTCGATCTGGACGGTGCTTTACACCACCCCGAGCCGGTACAACTGGATACTGCAGTATTACCTGCGCGCTGAGGGCTTGGCGCTGTCCTGGGTCGGTACCGGGCGACTGATTTTCAGTCTGAATTACAGTGATGAAGAATTCCTCACAGTCATCGACCGTTTTGTTACCGCTGCCAAAACCATGCGCGACGACAACTGGTGGTGGCAGAAAGAAGGCGTCACCAACAAGTCGATCCGACGCGGCATATTGCGTGAATTGATTTCGCACCGATTTCGCCAGTGATGATCTTTTTACGCAGGTCGGCTAACCTCTAGTGAACGCGCTGTGCAACTAGCGCTTGGCCACATTCGGATCAATCAGTTGTCCACGCAGCAGATGCAAGGGGGCGTTGCGATACAGCAGAATGTCGTTGAAGGGGTCGGTCAGTATTTTGGTGAACCACACGATGCCCGTTTGCATATCGCGCAAAAAGAACAAATGGATTGTGCGGAATAGCAAACCACCGACACCGATGCCAAGCCACAGCAGGCCCACATTGTCGATGTATCCCGCCGCATCCATCGGTTTTTCAAAAACACCCAGGAGCGTTGGGTCAAACCAGAGCGCGATCGGCGAGACCGCCCAAATGATCATCAGCGCTATTTTGCGTTGCAGGTTGTAGCCGACCTTGATCTCCTCTTTGTGCTCATGGGTCGCATGGTTCAACACGTCGTAACCCTTGGGTTCAAAGAAGAAGTGCCCCGATTGACGGCTGACCATGCCAATCAGCCAACACACCAATGCGGCAACCGCAGGCGCATAAATGAGCAGTACGTAACCCACCACAAAGCTGACAGCACTTACCAGATGTAGCGCTTGATTTATGCGGCTGTGATGGTAATACCGGTGATCATCCCAGCGCTGCTCGCGAAGCGCTTCCATGAAGCTACTCATCTTTATCCCCTGTTCAATTGCTTACGGGCGCGCACAAGACGCCAACTAACAGCGTTTATAGAAGTAACTCATGACAGAACCGTGAAACGTCCACGCGTATCCGGACACAAAACTGCCAACAAGTTGACGCGAGTTCGTCATTTCCCTCTGTTCTAGTCATGACTTCGTGCGGTCAACGTCCGCAGGTTATAGAAATATTGAGGGATGAGATGAACAGCGGCGCAACTGCATTGGGGCGAGTGGATTTTCATTTGCATTCGTATGCCTCTAATGTCACGGATTACTACGCGGCTAATAGCTTTTCAATTCCTGAGTCGTATTCCGATCCGATCAAGCTCTATAAGGCGCTAAAGCTTCGCGGCATGTCACTAGTCACACTGACCGATCACAACTCGATTGACGGTGTACGCGAGATGCTTGACCACGGTCTGTCCGACGTATTCATCAGTTCGGAGATGACCACCACGTTTCCAGAAGACGGCTGCAACATTCACATCACCGTGGCCAACATGACCGAGGCGCAGTTTTCAGAGGTCAACCGACTGCGCGGCAATGTGTACGAAATGGTCGGCTACGTCGATGCACAGATAGCGCTGGAACACTTGAACGCGGCGAGCAACAAACTCGCGTATTTCATGACGCATCCGTTGATGAGCACTCAAAATCGACCGTATGGACGGGAGGGTTCACTTACGGCAGGACACATTGAAAAAGCAATGCTCCTGTGCAATTGCCTGGAAGTTCAGAACGGTGCGCGAACCAGAGTGCTCAATGAGCTGACGTGGGAGATCGTGCGAGGTCTGAATCGGGAAACGATAGATCGGCTCGCCAACTTGCACGATATTGCACCCAAAGGCGCAACGCCGTGGCTCAAGTCGGTGGTCGGAGGATCAGACGATCACTCCGGCATCAATCCCGGTACAACATGGACTGAGTTTGAGATAGGTCAAACGGCTGCATCCGCCAATGCGCTGATTGAGTCAATCCGCGCGCGCAGCAGCCGCCCTGCGGGCGCGCATGGCGGACCAATCACCATCGCGCATTCAATTCTTAAACTGTTGTACGAAAGCGGTGCACAGCGTCAGAATAAAGCTTCAACTGTGTCGAAATCGATCAACGTCGCTGGCCCAATGCAGTCGTTGTTGAAGCTGGTGTTTGACAGCAACGGACAGACTGTTACCGACAAACTCTCTTTTCAAGCACGTCTTTGGTGGCATCGCCTGAAACAGCTGCGAAGCTCTGCGAATCTCAGCAAACCGTTTGAGGTAGTGCTTGAAACGCAGGTTTACGTGATGCTGGATGACGCTGCGTTTCGCGGCGAGTTGGACGCGGCGGCGACCATGGACGACCGGATTTTTCTCGTCATCAAAACACTGGCCAACCGGATTTTTGCTCATTACGTCGCGAATCTCCGTAGCGCCAATTCGCGCAATATCGTCAGCGCGATTAAGGAGTCGGTTGCGCTGGTGTCATCGAACCTTTTTGTGTCACTGCCCTACCTTGTCGCCTTTATGCAGCAAAGCGCCGATTGCCAGATTGCGCGTGATGTGCGTCAGGCATTCAAGGTCGATGAGCCGCAAAAGATAGCTTTGATCACCGATACGTTTTTCGATATCAATGGGGTGTCCAACAGTATCAAACGGATGATTCGCGAAGCAGTGCGTCGCAACATAGATTTCACGGTCGTGACCTGCGTCTCGCCGGAGGACCTGACGCGGCACATGTTTGATCCTGTCACGCGGCAATATGTCGACAGTGGTCGACTCAAGCTGTTCACATCGGTGGCCAATCTGGGATTTCCGGAGTACGACGGTTTGCAAATCTGCTTTCCGCCGGTGCTCGACATGCTCAAGTATTTGCAGGAGGGTGGCTTCACCAAGATTCAGCTCAGCACGCCCGGTGTCATTGGCATTGCCGGCTTGATCGCGGCCAAGCTACTGCAGATTGAAACCGCAGCGACGTATCACACCAGCATTCCTGAATACGTTGAAAATTACACTAAGGACGTGAGTCTTGAAGCGATTGCATGGAAGTACATGCTGTTCTTTTATCACTCTGTTGACGAGACGCTGGTGCCGTCAAAGTTTGTAGCAAAGCTGCTGCACAAGCGTGGCTTGCGCAATCGCAAACTGCTGATTCTTGATCGTTGGGTTGACGTTGATCGGTTCCATCCGCATAACCGCAGCGCGGACTACTGGCCGAAATTTGGCATTGGGAACGATGTCGTTAAATTTGTCTATGTTGGTCGCGTTGCAGTGGAAAAAAATCTCCACATCCTTGCGCAAGCCTTTGCGAAGCTAACAAGCACGGGTGCTAACGCGCACATGATTATCATCGGAGACGGACCGTACCGCACCACGCTGGCCACGCTGTTTGCCGATCTGCCGGTGACTTTCACTGGGTATCTACATGGTGAAGAATTGGCTACAGCGCTCGCCTCATGTGACGCAAAGGTGTTTCCGAGCACCACTGATACTTGGGGCAACGCGCCGCTGGAGGCCCAAGCGTCCGGTCTACCAGTTATTGTGAGCGATATTGGCGGCCCGGCAGAATTAATGCAGCATGACGTCACCGGTCTTATGGTGCGCGGCAATGACGTGCGCAGCCTGCACGATGCACTGCTGCAATTGATGAGCCCGACAACGCGGCAGCAGCTGGGGCGCAACGCGCGCGCGTTTGCCGAAGCCA
>JANXNO010000460.1 GCA_025354075.1 Burkholderiales bacterium
GCCAATGCAGGCCGCACGCAGCGGCGCGGTGCTGAGCTGTCCACCCGCGCACAACTGCTGCCCGGCCTGCAATGGGAGCTTGCGGCCAACACGCTGGAAGCGCGCTATCGCGACGGTTTCAAAACCTGCGGCGCACCGCCGTGTCTCGCGCCCGCCGTCATCGTCGCAGCGGGTAACCGCTTACCGGGCGTACCGGATCGCGCGGCGTGGACGGAGCTGAAATGGACGCATCCTGGCGGCGTCTACGCCGCAGTAGAGATGAAATATCAGGGGCGCATTTTCGCAAACGACGTCGGCACTGAATGGGCTGAGGCAGTCACGTTGTTCGGCGCGCGCATCGGTGTGCAGCAGCAGTGGCGCGGCGCAAAGTGGGGTGTGTTTGTTCGAGGCGACAACCTGAGCGGCAGAACGTATGCAGGCACGGTCATCGTCAACGAAGCGAATCGTCGTTACTACGAGCCAGCGGCGGGTCGAACCTGGTTGGCGGGGGCAAGTGTCGCGATTGCCTGGTAAAAAACAATGCGTCAGTTGGGTGGTGCGGTAACGGGCAGCGGTTTATTCAGGTAAAGGGCGATTTCTGCGCACGTCCGTGCTGCCACCGCTCGTCAATCGCAAACGCTCGCGAATACGCTCAGACCCGGTGTTCGACAGCAGGAGGCGGCTGGCGGCGGTAGTAACCGCGATGGGCAGGTTGTTCACGCGCGTCCACAGCCGGGAACAAGGGCTTTATTTCTTTTGGAACCGCACTGCCTTTAGCTTTTCGCAATCAGCATTTCTGACCGAATGACTAGAGCGCCGCCGCGCAAGATTCGGCTGTCAGTTTGGCGTCGCTGACTGGGCTCACTCGAGTGGACGGTGAGGCCTAATCCGTCGAACAGGCGACTGAATCGGCTACGCACATCGACAAAAGTTAACGAGAACTCCCGGCGTCCTGGGAAGCGCTGAGCCTGGGAGGCTTTTCATTCGATTTCTCGCATGTTTTTTTGTATTGCTCAATCGCTTGCTGTAACGATTCTCCGCTTAAAGCACCCCCCATTTGACACTGGCCCAGTCCGGCAGAGCACTGCGCTTGTGCAGCTCGATCATTCGTTTCGCGCCGGGCGCTTTGTGAACACTGTTGATAGATAGCGAGGCAAAGCTTTGGCTCGCTAGATTTGCCTGAGACTCTTTGTTGCATGAGCTGGCATTCCACGGATTGCTGTGCAAATGCTGCCGTGTTCAGCAAAAGCGCCACCACGAATATTTTTTTCATTTGCGCGCGCCCTACCTATACGCCCCATGCTGTTTTATTGTTTGGCATGGTTTGTACACATCGAACTTTCCGATCTAGATCGCGTGCGTGAGAACTATTTCAAATTCAAAATGTACTTTGCCAGGATCAAAGCGTCTGCATCGGACAATTGAGCCTGGGGCGGCATCATGTCTTCACCCCAAACCCCGGAGCCGCCTGCTTTAATTTTTTTGGCCACTGTTTCGGCGGCATTGGCGTCGGTGGCATATTTCGCCGCTATCTCATTGAGTTTCGGCCCATACTTTCTTTTATCGACGTAATGGCATGCCAGACAATTGCTTTTGACCAGTAAATCATAATCGGCGAACGCAACGTCCATGGTGCCAGACAACATCAAAAATATAAATACGCTGATACTTTTTTTCATTCAAACACTCTCGGCAAATATTCGGCAACAAAAAAAACGCGCAGCCATGATCATGGCTGCGCGTTTCGTTCCAGAAATTACTCTGGCTTCACGCGGTAGATAACGCCCTGGTCTTCAAGGGCAACGTAGAGATTGCCATCCGGACCCTGCACCGCTGAGCGGAAACGCCCGGTCGCCGTCGGCCACGACGCCTGGACTGCTGTCGCAGACAGTCCATCTGCGCTGATTTTGAGTATGTCTAAACGGTTGCCCACTGGAGTGCCGTGGATGCCGATACCGGTGTAGCCAACGACCATCTGGCCGTCCCAGTCTTTCCACTGTTTGCCGGAGAGAAAGTCATTGCAGAACATACCCTGCGAAAGTCCATTGTTGTTCCATGCGGGCTTCAACGCGGTAGGGTAGGTCTTGAGGTCGGTCATCGGCATAAAGGCTGAGCGATTCTTTGGATCCATGGCGCCCATCTGGTTAGGCGAGTACCCGCAGTAGTTGTCCGGGCAATCGCCCCGGCCACCGACATTCGGGCGTGGATCCCAGCCACCGTTACCGCCGTTGGTCACAGCCGTCACCTCATCGCTGTGCCATGGGCCGTTTTCAGCAGTGAATAACATGCTGTCGCCGGGGCGGAACGCGATGCCCTGTGGATTGCGGAACCCGTAGGCAAATATGCGTGGATCGAAACCTGCAGGCGGCTTGTTACCTGGGGCAGCTTTGCCATCCCTGTCGATACGCAGCACTTTACCGCCGATGTAGGTGGGGCTCTGTGGCGCGCTGCCGTTATGGTTATCGCCGGTGGTCACATAAAGAAATCCATCCGCTGGACTGAAGCGAACACGCCCCCCGTTGTGCGCGCCAGGTCCGCCAAATGGGTGCTTTGTGGCGACGGGCTTGTAGCCAATGTCGGCGACGATATCGGTTCGGCCTGAGACGCTGGTAAGCGCTTCGTCAATCGCGAAACGCATCACGCGGTTGACAAGCTTGTCGTTGAGTTTTGAGCTTGAGAAAACGTAAATCAGACGATTTTTTGCGAAGTCGGGATCGATCGCGACGCCCATCATGCCGGCTTGGCCGTCGCAGAACAGGTCAGCGCTCGAGGATGAATATCCAGTGCTGCCGCCGATGCCGTGCAATTTGTTCACGGTGCCTGAGGGCAGTCGAACGGACAGACCCTTGCACTTTTCGGTAAAGAACATGGTGCCGTTTGGCAGGAACGCCATGTCCCACGGCAGCTCCAGCTTGTTCACCGCAACTTCCGTGGTGAGGGTAGGTGCCGCGGCCAGCAGACTTCCCGATGCAGCCAACCCCGCTGCGAGACATGCGAATTTAAAACTCTTAGTCATTTTCATTTTGTTCTCCAAAATATGTTTTAGGCAACCCATCCATGCAACTATCGGGCCACGCAAACCGGCAGCCGTCTCAAGTTGTCGGAACTTCTCACAGGAGCGAGGGTATCGCATCCGAACCAACCTGGGCAACTTTGTTTCGATTAGCTCGTTACCGCACGAGGCGCGGGGCGCGACCACCAAGCTCCCGCCAAATTCAGCCCGGCACCTGGCGCTGCCGCGATGTCGACAACTTGCGGTAGACCGTGTTGCGACTGACGCCCAACTCCCGCGCTGCAGCGGACACGTTGCCGTGATGTCTATCGAGCGCGCGCCGCATGGCTTCGGTCGCCAGATGTTCCAGCGAGCCGTTAATCGGCCCCGAATTTATTAACGCGTCTGCGACGCACGTCAGTGACGCAGCGGGTGCAGCCGCGCGAGGCACGTCTGCAACGTCATCAAGAAAGTCATCCGGCAAGTGTTCGAGTTTGATTTGTGTATGAGGCGTGGCAATTGCGATAGCAGTTGCCAGCACATTCGACAGTTGCCGCAAGTTGCCCGGCCACGGATGACTCAGCATCAGTTGCCATACAGCCGGCGAAAGTGTCCATAGCGCGCCGCCGAGCGTAAGCAGCAAGCGGGTGACGATTTCCTCAACATCTGTGCGATCTCGAAGCGACGGCAGGCGAACCGTCAGTCCATTCAGGCGATAGTAAAGATCGTCGCGAAATGCTTTTTGCTGCATCAGATCGCGCAGCCGTTGGTGCGTAGCGCAGATTAGCCGGACGTCCACCGGGATTGAGGCGCTGCTACCGAGTGGCGTAACGACACGCTCCTGCAACACACGCAGCAGCCGCGCCTGCATCGCTGGCGGCATGTCGCCGATCTCGTCGAGAAACAGCGTGCCGCCGTGCGCTTGCTGTATCTTGCCTTTGTGTCCTTTACGCCGCGCGCCGGTGAACGCGCCGTCCTCATACCCAAACAATTCGGACTCGATCAAGCCTTCCGGAATAGCCGCGCAATTGACTGCGACAAACGGCCCCGCGCTGCGCTCGGACGCACGATGGATCGCGAGGGAAAACCACTCTTTGCCTGCGCCTGTTTCTGCTTCCAGCAACACGCTGACGTTGGTACGCGCAACGCTGCGCAGCCGTGAAACCGCCTTGGCAATTTGTGCGTCGCCCGAGTCAAGGTGATCCAGCGTGGCTTGCGGCAACACGTCAAATGCGGGTGGTGGGTTGGCCGCCCGAGTAGCGGGCAGACGCGGTGATTTGCTCGCGTTGGTCGAGGCCACTCCCGCGCCAGTAGACGAGCTATCTGCTGGAGCTGCGGTCGCGTAAACCGTCCGTGCGGCCAATGCGGTTGGCACAGCGAACATGCGCACGCCGCTGGGCAGCACGCATTGCAACGGCGCGGTCACAGCGAGCGCGGCCAACTCGTGCAGTTCGCTCAAAGCACGACGCAACAACGACACGCACGTGTGACCGCTCAGATTGCTGCGTGTTAGTTCGAGCTGCATGCACGCGCTGCGATTGGCTGCCAGCACTTTGCCGTCGGGCGCAAATGCGAGAAGGCCTTCCATCAGCGTGCCGATAAACTCCGGTCGCGCATGAAAGGCGACGATCAGGTCGGTCGCATGCGTCCGCCGGAACAACGTGTTCTCGATCATCTGTGCGCTCATGCGCACAAGCCCCATCGTGTGTTTCGAGAAGCCGCGATAGTCGCCCGTCACGTCGAGCACCCCGAGTAGGTCACCTGCGGGCGCAAAGATCGGCGTTGCGGAACAGGTCAGGAAATGATTGCTGTGCAGAAAGTGTTGGCTGCCATGAACGATCACGGGCTGCCGCTCATGGATTGCGGTGCCAATCGCGTTGGTGCCTTTGTCGCTTTCTGCCCAGCTCACACCCGGTTTGATCGCCACCTGCGCCGCGTGCATCGAAAAACTGTCGTCGCCAATACTGCGCAAAATCGTGCCCTGCGCATCGGTCAGAACGACCACACTTTCCGAATCAAATATCTGATCGTGCAGCGTTTCCATGACGGGCGAGGCATGCAGCATCAGCTCGCGATTTTGCTCGCTGAGCCGCCGCAGATCGGGCTTGCTCAGCGCAAAGCAATCCATCGCCTGCCGTTCGCTCAGGCCAAACTGACGACTGCGATTCCAGGACGTCTCAATCACGATAGGCTGCGGCACCGCAGAAACCGTGCCCACGGTTGACGGTCGAGTTTCCGACGGCGTCGTAAACATGCACTCTCCTTTTCTGCGGTCAAAATCTTTTACTAACTGCCTGCCGACGTATCTATTGCTGTCGATCTTTTGCGCGAGCGAACAACCGCAGTGTATCCCTGCCCATGCCTATTTGACGTATCGTTTGATGAGACAAATGCGCCCCTTTGAAACACTTCTGTACAGTGGTTGTTGCATTTTGTGACATCTGCTTCCACCCTGCAGAATGTCGCGGTGTCACGATGCTGGGCTGAACGATGCGCTGTTCGGTCGATCTAGCGTGGTACGAAGTTTGCGTAATAAGCCCATAACGTAGCAGTGGTTTTCGTGCGGGCTCGGGTTCGGCGAGGTGGAGACTGCTGTATGCCAACGATTGTTTTTAGTTAACGAGGAGTGTGCGATGTCAGTCAATATTCAAATGACGGTCAACGGAACGAAGGTGTCGGCAACCGTTGAAGCGTCGATGACGCTGGTCGAATTCATCCGTGAACACTTGCGTCTGACCGGGACGCACGTCGGGTGCAACACGTCGCAATGCGGTGCCTGCACAGTGCATGTCAACGGTCGCGCGGTAAAGTCTTGCAATCAACTAGTGGCGCAGGCAAATGGCGCGGACATTGTGACCATCGAAGGCTTGGCCGCCGCCAATGGCGACATGCACCCGATGCAGGCAGCGTTCAAGGAACATCACGGATTGCAATGCGGGTTTTGCACGCCGGGCATGGTGATGAGCGCTTGCGAACTCAACGGCAAGTTGGTTGATCCGACCGACGAGCAAATTCGCGCCAGTCTTGACGGCAACATTTGCCGTTGCACCGGTTATCAAAATATCGTCTCGTCAGTGAAAGCTGGCTTGGCTGCCATGAAGTAGTAAGGAGCAACCTATGAAGACAGACGGAATTGGCGCACGCGTCACGCGCAAAGAAGACCACCGCTTTTTGACCGGCAATGGTCAATACACCGACGACATCATCCTGCCGCGCCAGACCTACGCGGTATTCGTGCGATCACCACATGCACACGCCACGATCAACAGCGTCGACGCGACCGCTGCGCTTGCGATGCCCGGCGTGGTGGCCGTATTCAGCGGCAAAGATATTGAAGAGTCAAAGATTGGCGGGCTGCCCTGCGGCTGGGGCATCACCAGCAAAGACGGCACACCGGCGATTGAGCCACCGCACCCAATTTTGTGCATCGGCAAAGCGCGCTACGTGGGCGACCATGTAGCAGTCGTGATCGCTGAATCCATCGAGCAGGCGCGCAAAGGCGCGGACGCGGTCGAAGTGGATTACGGCATCCTGCCCGCAGTAGTCGCCACCGGTACCGCAGCCGCGAGCAAAACTGCGGTGCATGATCAAGCACCCAACAACGTTTGCTACACGTGGGGTCACGGTGACGAGGCGGGCGTAAAGGCCGCGTTCGCCAGTGCGCATCACATCAGCGAACTCTCATTAACCAATCAGCGCCTCGCGCCGAACGCGATGGAGCCGCGTGCAGCTAACGCTGCGTACGACCGTTCCAGCGAGAGCTACACGTTGTACGTCTCCAACCAGAATCCGCACGTCGAGCGTTTGCTGATGTGTGCGTTTGTGCTTGGAATTCCTGAGCACAAGCTGCGTGTCGTCGCGCCTGACGTAGGTGGTGGTTTTGGCTCAAAAATTTTTGTGTACGCCGAAGAAACAGTGCTCGTCTGGGCCAGCAAACGCGTGGGTCGTCCGATCAAATGGACGGCGGATCGCACCGAGGCGTTTTTGTCTGATGCGCATGGTCGCGACCATGTGACTAAAGCGCAGTTGGCGATGGACAAGGATGGCAAGTTCCTCGCCTTTCGCGTCGATACAACCGCTGCAATGGGCGCATATCTTTCGACGTTTTCTACTGCGGTGCCGACGATTCTGTACGGCACTTTGTTGGCCGGCCAATACACGACACCATCGATTTACGTCGAAG
>JANXNO010000350.1 GCA_025354075.1 Burkholderiales bacterium
GGTCAACATGCACAGCCTCCAGCCAGTCACGCAAAAACTGCTTGTCAAAGCTCGGCGGATTTTTGCCCGCAGCAAACGCAGCTTCGTAACCTTCAATCGGCCAGTAACGTGACGAATCCGGCGTCAATACTTCGTCCATCAAGGTCAGCGTCCCGTTGTCATCCAGGCCAAATTCAAATTTGGTGTCAGCGATGATGATGCCTTTGTTCAGCGCAAAATCGGCAGCACGTGTGTAGAGCGCGATGGCCGCTTCACGCACCTGTTTCGACAACGGTTCACCAATGATGTCAACCATGCGCGCGAACGAAATATTCTCGTCATGTTCGCCCATTTCCGCCTTCGTCGCAGGCGTAAAAATCGGCGCAGGCAATTTACTGGCGTTTCTCAATCCCGCAGGCAACGGCACCCCGCACACCGACTGCGACTGCTGATATTCAACCCAACCGGAACCCGCTAGATAACCGCGCACCACCGCTTCCACCGGCAACGGCTTCAAGCGCTTCACCAGCATTGAGCGACCGACGACCTGCGCCCTCTCAGCGTCGGTCACCACGCTCTCAGGCGCATCCCCGGTCAAATGATTCGGCACGATGCCCGTCAACTTGTCAAACCAGAACAACGCCATCTGCGTCAGTAATTCGCCCTTTCCCGTAATCGGCTCCCCCATGATCACGTCAAACGCACTGATGCGATCAGACGCCACCATCAACAAACGATCAGCCCCCACGGCATAGTTGTCGCGCACCTTGCCGCGCGCGAGTAAGGGGAGGGAGGTGATCGTGGAGGTATGGAGGGCGTTCATTTTTTCGTCATTCCCGCGAAGGCGGGAATCCAGTGGCGTGCAATTCGCGAAGCGCAAATTATGCGCAAAATTTAGACATAATGATTGACGAGCAATTCACGTGCTCTGCAAAAGCGATTAATGACGACACAGTTTCATCCAAAACTTCTGAATCGATTTGTAGCGCCTGGAATATCGGAATTCAACGCTGCCGATATTCCAGACATTCGATTTGCGCATCCTGAAGCAGAGAGTTGGATGGGAAACCATTTTCTCAACAACTTGTTTCGCGGCTCATTTGTCGGTGACGGCAGGCAGTTTGCTATCAATCTACTTTTCCGAGCGCAGGCCCATTTTGCCCAATACCACCAAGCGCGCGACACAACACTTGAATATCTATCCAAGAGCGGCTTACATAGCCCTGCTCTGAAATCATACTTTCGCGCCATAGTGCAATGGGAAACGTGCTTTCTAAGCTACCAAGTATTTGTTGATATTCTCGTCAAAATGGATGGCCCAAATATCTTTCAGCAGAAAGACGGATCTGCGGAGCAACGAGCCTATGACATCGCCAACGCGATAAAGCACTGGGCCGGATTAATTGATTCCAAGCGTCACGACAACGAAACGCTGCCGATGTGGCTGTCGAATGACGGCTTTCACACAAGAAAGCTTTCATTGACATACGAGGAGTTGTCAGCACTCACAAACGACATTGCGAAGATTGCGAACGCTATTCAGGATCCGCAGTCACTTGTTGCGTCATCCGCGACCGTTCAAGCTGCGGCGGTGCCTAATGATGTATCGGACGTGATCCAAGATATGAAAGCTCTCGACCAGTGGTTAGACAAAAAATGACTCGCATTTTGTAGGGGCAGCTTGCCGCGACCAAATTGATGAGCAACGGAAGGTTGCAGCAAAGCCACTCCTACGGTTCGACCGCTTTCTTCGTCTCAAACTTCTCATTCCCCACCACCACCCGCGCCGTCCGGTTGAACGTGCCGTAGGCCCAGGCCCAGTCCATGAGCACGATCATGCGGTTGCGGAAGCCGATCAAAAAATAGACGTGGATGAACAGCCAGAACAGCCACGCGAAGAGGCCGCTGAAGCGGACGTGACCGAACAGCGGGACGACGACGTCAACGACGGCTGACTTGCGGCCGATAGTGGCGAGCAGGCCGTAGTCGATGTAGCGAAAAACTTCGGGTTTGCCGCCTGCGATACGCACCAGAATATTTTTGGCGGCGCGGCGGCCCATTTGCTTGGCGCTGGGGCTGACGCCGGGCACCGGTTTGGTCTCGCCGTCTTTCTCATAGCTCCGCGCCAGCGCGAGGTCGCCCACCACGGAAATTTCTGGATGCCCAAGCACCGTCAAATCGGGTTCGACCTTGATCCGTCCGGCGCGATCAACGCTCGCCTCGTCCAGCGCGCAGGCGCGCGCCAGCAACTTGCCGAGCGGCGACGCGGCCACACCGGCCGCCCACACGATGGTCTTGCAGGCGATTGTTTGCTCCAGGCCATTGACGTTGACGCGAATGCCATCGGCGTCAATGTGCGTGACCTTGTGCGACGTTCTTACTTCAACGCCGAGTGTGGTCAGCTGCTCCTCGGCGCGCTGCGACAGCGACGGCGGGAAGGCAAGCAGCACCCGGTCGCCGCCCTCGATCAGCAGCACCCGCGCGCGACGTGAATCAATACGGCGAAACTCACCGGCCAGCGTGTGTTTGGCAATCTCGGCCATGGTGCCCGCCATCTCGACGCCGGTTGGGCCGGCACCAATCACGGCAAAGGTGAGCCAGCGTTCACGCGTGGCCTGGTCTTCCTCGCGCTCGGCATGTTCAAACGCGAGCAGTACGCGGCGACGGATATTGAACGCGTCTTCCAGCGTCTTCAATCCCGGCGCGTGCTCCGCCCATTGATCGTTGCCGAAATAGCTGTGCGTCGCGCCGCTGGCGACGATCAGGTGGTCGTACGCGATTGTCTCGCCGTTTTCGAGCCGCACGGCGCGCGCCTTGGCGTCAATGTCGACGACCTCACCCAACAGCCTAGTGACGTTGGGTTGCTTGCGAAACAGGTAGCGCGTCGGCGCAGCAATGGACGGCGGCGACAGGCCAGCGGTCGCGATCTGATAGAGCAGCGGCTGAAACAGATGGTGATTGGTGCGGTCGATCAGCGTGATGTCGACATCGGCCTTGCGCAGCGCCTTGGCCGCTTCAAGGCCGCCGAAACCGGCACCGATGATGACGACGTGAGGGGGCGTGGGGAGGGTGTTGGGCGCGGCGTTTAGCATGGTCTAAAGTCTACGCCGGTCGCGATCACGTTATCGACTGGAAATTGACAGCTTCATTTCCAGCCGCTTGCTCAACAGCGACAACGGGAAGCACAGCGCAAAATAAAACAGCGCCACGAAGCTGTAGACGAGGAACGGCTGAAAGGTGGCGTTGGCGATCATGCCGCCGGTTTTGGTGATCTCCACAAAGCCGATGATCGAGGCGAGCGCGGTGCCCTTGATGATTTGCACCATGAAAC
>JANXNO010000476.1 GCA_025354075.1 Burkholderiales bacterium
ATGAGAATTTTTTTCATAGCTGAGCCTTTTTCATGGGCGATATTGTTTCACGGCAACGCAACGGCGGTCAGCCAGTGACGCGTAGCAACCGCGTCAAGCGTCTGTGCGTTGACGATGATCGACAGTGGCTCAATAAAAAAGCCGTCGCCACAGGTGATGCCGACGCGATCCTGAGCGCCACGTAAAACGGTGCCCGCCTTGATCGTGCTTAGCGGAGATTTGACCGCGTACATTCGCGCACGCGCGATGACGATGTCGGTGCCGCCCATTTCAGTGAACGCGCCCGGATACGGCGGCGCGACCGCACGAATCAGGTTGTACACATCGCGCGCTGATTTTGTCCAGTCGATGCGTCCGTCTTGAGGTTTGCGGCCTGAAAAGTACGAACCCGCTTTGAGATCGAGCGGAACGCTGGGCGCAGTGCCAGCGATCAATTGCGGCAGTGCACGAACAAATGTCATTTCAGCGGCAACGACGACCTTTTGAAAGACCTCGAGCGCAGTATCGTCGCTCAATATTGGCACTGAAGTCTGCGCCACAAGATCGCCCGCGTCGGGCTTCACGTCCATGTAGTGCAGCGATGCGCCAGTTTCAGTTTCACCATGCAACACTGCCCAGTTGATCGGCACGCGGCCACGGTATTTGGGCAGCAACGAGCCATGCATGTTGAGTGCGCCGTGTTTGGGTATCGCGAGCAATTCCGCGCCGAGCATTTTCCGGTAGTAGAACGAGAATAGAAAATCGGGCGACAGCGCACGGATGCGCGCAACTACATCAGGGTGATTTGGATCTTCGACGGTCAGTGTTTCAATGCTGTGCTCGGCGCACAACGAGGCCACAGAGTCGTACCAAATCGTCTCGGTTGGGCTGTCCTCGTGCGTGAGCACGAGCGGTATCCGCACGCCTTGATCCAGCAGCACGCGCAGGCAGCGCACGCCTACGTTGTGATAGGCAAAGACCACTGCTGTGGTCTGGCAGTCCGCGACTGCTGTCGGCTCGTTATCCGCTGCGGCTGACGTCACGCTAGATTCCGCGCTGAGGGGATGTCGTTCGCGCCAGCGGGTGACGTCGGCATCGCAGCATCCGTTCGCTCCACGATGCGATCAATCACGTAGCGCGGGCGATCACGTACTTGCAGATAAATGCGACCTACGTACTCACCGACGATGCCCAAGCCGAACAGCACCATGCCGGTCAGAAAAAATTGCAGGATGTCGCGATCCAGCAGTGCTCGCATCGCGTCCCAAAACGGCAGCGTGAACATGCGGTACACCATCAGTCCAAGATACGTAACCGCAGAACCCACTGCGACCAACATACCGAGCAAAGAAAACATTTGTAATGGCACCAGCGAAAAGCCGGTCATCAAATCGAAGTTCAAGCGCAATAGCTGGTAGAACGAATACTTTGATTCACCTGCTGCACGCTCGGCGTGGGCGACGATGACCTCAGTGGGATTGATCGCAAACGTGTAGGCGAGGGCGGGGATAAAGGTGCGTACTTCACGCGTCTGATTGACCAGTTCGACGATGCGACGCGAGTACGCGCGCAGCATGCAACCCTGATCGGTCATCTTGATTTTGGTGGTTTTTTCGCGAACGACGTTGATCATTTTTGATGCTGCGCCACGCCACCACGCGTCGCCCCGCCGCATATCGCGAATCGAGCCGACGTAGTCAAATCCTTCGCGATACGCCGCGAGCAATTTGTGAATTTCTTCGGGCGGATTTTGCAGGTCGGCATCGAGCGTCACCGCCACTTCGCCACGCACATGCGCGAAGCCCGCGATGATCGCGCTGTGCTGGCCGAAGTTGCCAGAGAAGAGCACGACGCGTGTTTCTTGCGGACGTTTGCTTTGCTGCTCTAGCAGCATCCCTGCCGAGCGATCTTTACTGCCGTCGTTGATGAAGATCACTTCATACGATGTGTTCAGCGCGTCGAGTGCCGGGTAGAGCCGCGCGAATAATTCGGGCAGCACGTCCTGTTCGTTGTAGACCGGAATGACGATCGAAAGCGTGGGGTTCATGCTTGGTCTATCGCTTCGCGTGATTGAGCACGGATTGCAGGCTATTGCATACTACGTCTACGTCTTCGACCTGCAAACTAGCATGCAGTGGCAACGTCAGCGTGCTGTTAGCGATGAGTTCAGTGTGCGGCAAATCGCCAACCTTCCAGCCCTGTTTGCGGAACACGGAGGTTAGATGGGGCGACTCATACGACACGCTGGTGGCGACGCCGCGCGCCTT
>JANXNO010000508.1 GCA_025354075.1 Burkholderiales bacterium
ATTTTGCGTACTCAAGCGCCAGCCGCTTGATGCCATGATCAACGAAATTCACTTCGACCTGCACGTTTTTTCCGCTGCCATCGGCGTTGATGATTACGCCGTGACCGAATTTCGCATGCGACACTTGCTGCCCGATTCGGAAGCCTGAATCAGTGCGTGTTGCGCTACCAATCGACGACGCGAATGAGGACAAATTGCGATTCGAATAGTCGCCCGACAACGGTGCGTGCGGTTCCATCGCCAGCAGATTTTTCGGTTTGGCCGACAACCATTTCAGTAACTCCGCCGGCACTTCATCGAGAAATCGCGACGGCACGTTGTAGCGCGTTTGCCCGTGCAACATGCGCATCTGCGCGTAGCTGAAATGCAGCCGTTTGCGCGCGCGCGTGATCGCCACGTACATCAGGCGACGCTCTTCTTCCAGTCCGCCATCGTCGTTCAACGAGTTGTCGTGCGGGAAAAGGCCTTCTTCTAAGCCGGTCATGAACACGTAGTCGAACTCAAGCCCCTTCGACGAATGCACCGTCATCATCTGTAGCGCTGCACGACCTTCTGCGGCCTGCGTATCACCCGCCTCTAGAGACGCATGCGATAAAAATGCGGTGACCGGATCATCGTTTTCGGTGATGCTGCCGTCGAAGTTTTCAACGTGAATCACGCCGCCGGTTTCGCGCAAAAAATTGTCTGCTGCGCTGATTAATTCTTCAAGGTTCTCAACGCGATCTTGACCAGCTTTATCCGCAATGTAGAGCGCTTTCAACGTGCTCGCGTCGAGCAGGTGACGCACGATCTCCGGCAGCGCCAAACCCTTGGTCGCGATACGCATGCCTTCGATCAAACCGATGAACTGCGCCATCGCCACATGGGCCCGCGAGCCTGCACCGCCTGCACACGCGGCCTGCCACAACGTCACGCCGGTTGAGGTCGCAACCTGCTGCAAATTCTCGATAGATTTGGCACCGATGCCACGCGGCGGAAAGTTCACCACGCGCAGAAACGCGTTGTCATCCTCGGGGTTGTTGATCAGCCGCAAATACGCCATCGCATGCTTGACCTCGGCGCGCTCAAAAAAGCGCAGCCCGCCGTACACCCGATACGGAATGCCCGCGTTGAACAAGCCATGCTCAAACACGCGCGATTGCGCATTCGAGCGGTACAGAATCGCGATGTCATCGAGCGGCACGCCGTCGTTCATCGCAGCCTTCACGCTGTCGAGCACGAACGAGGCTTCTTCGCCGTCGCTGTACCCCTGAAACACGCGGATCGGTTCGCCGTGGCCCTGATCGGTCCACAGCTCTTTGCCGAGCCGCCCGTTGTTGTTACGGATCAGCGCGTTCGCTGCGTCGAGGATGTGGCCCTGGCTTCGATAATTTTGCTCCAGCTTGATGATTTTTGCCGGGGCGAAATCATGTTCGAAGCGCTGCATGTTGGCGACCTTCGCGCCACGAAATCCGTAGATCGATTGATCGTCATCACCGACTGCCAGTACCGCCGTATTCGGTCCCGCCAAGAGCCGCAACCACTTGTATTGCAGCGTGTTGGTATCCTGAAATTCGTCGACCAGAATGTAGCGAAATCGCGCGTTGTAATGCTCGCGCAGCGCTTCGAATTTAGAGAGAACCTCGTAGCAGCGCAGCATCAGCTCGGCGAAGTCAACCACACCTTCTCGTTGACACGTTGCCTCGTACAGTTGATACAGCTCGACCTGCTTTCGCGTGTAATCGTCATACGCTTCCACGTTGTTCGGACGCAAGCCTTCTTCTTTGGCGCTGGAGATAAACCACGATAACTGTTTCGGCGGATATTTTTCGTCGTCGATATTGTTTTGTTTCAGGATGCGTTTGATCAGCGACAGCTGTTCCTGGGTATCCATGATGGTGAACGTTTGCGGCAGCGCGGCCTCGCGCCAGTGCATGCGCAAAAAACGGTTACACAGGCCGTGAAAAGTGCCCATCCACATGGTGCGCACATTCACCTGCACCATCGACGAAAGGCGCGTCAGCATTTCCTTCGCGGCCTTGTTGGTGAAGGTCACGGCAAGCACGCCAGAGGGGCTGACTTGCCCGGTGGACAGCAGCCACGCGATGCGTGTCGTGAGCACGCGCGTTTTGCCCGAGCCCGCACCAGCGAGGATCAGGGCGGACGTGTGGGGAAGGGTGACGGCCGTGAGTTGCGGCTCGTTTAAATTCGCGAGTAACTTTGAAGACATGGCCTCATTGTAGGAGCGACTTGTCGCGACCCACGATGCTCGCGGCAGAGACGCTCCTACAGGTCAATCGCGTTCAAGCGCGGCGAAAAATTTTGTTGTAAGCGGCAACAACCGCGCGCTTCACGCGTCGCTTGATCACCCGGCCCGCCCGCCAGGGCCAACTGGAGCGAATCGCGTCCAGCCATAGGTCTTTCCAAGGAATAAACCAGTGATAGAACGCAGCAAACCAACGTAGCTTCATGAGGGCTGGCTGCGTCAGGCTGAACAACCGCGCGACCACTGCCGTTCCCACCAGTTTGGCGGCGACAATCACCAGTACACCCACCACATGCTGCCCCTGCGCAATCAGCCACAGCGCGGCCAGCTTGATCGGAAACAGCAACACGGTTGGCACCAGAAACACCAGCATCGCGCCCCACGGCGGGAGCTTGCGGATCGAGTTCTCCATCGCGCGCCACAGCGGC
>JANXNO010000361.1 GCA_025354075.1 Burkholderiales bacterium
CCCGACGAGCTGCCAGACTGCTCCACCCCGCGCCTGCGGCTTCTTTCTCATCAAACAGCTTGCTTAACCCCGAAACCCCAACAAACCGGCTTACCGCCACTTCGTTACCGCTTCAAGACAATCTGTTTAATCAGCGAAGACGGAAATTATGCCACCCTTTTCTAACCCGCGCAACTCATACCGCCCAAAAATTACTTAAATCAGACAATATTTGGATGGGTTTTGGGGCAACACCTGTCCAAACTTTAAGCACCATTCGCTGCAACGTACCATTTATTGGGGATCGGCAATTTCTTCAAATTATTTTCAATAATTTTTGAAAAAACTATGCCGACTCTTTCCGACGCATCTCTTCATCCCGCAATTCACGCCGCAATATTTTGCCGACGTTACTTTTTGGCAGTTCATTCCTGAACTCCACGTACTTGGGCAGTTTGTAACCCGTCAAATTTTCCCGGCAATGCGCCAGCACCTGCGGCGCAGTCAGCGACGAGTCCTTGCGCACCACGAAAACCTTCACCACTTCACCTGATTTGCTGTCCGGCACACCAATGGCCGCCACCTCCAGCACGCCGGGGTGCATCACAACCACGCCCTCAACCTCGTTCGGATACACGTTGAACCCCGACACCAGAATCATGTCCTTCTTGCGATCAACTATGTAGAAGAAGCCATTCGCATCCATCTTGCCGATGTCACCCGTCGACAGCCAGCGCTCGGCGTCCAAAACCTTGGCCGTTTCGTCCGGGCGGTTGTAGTAGCCCTGCATCACCTGCGGGCCGCGAACACAAATCTCGCCAACCGTGTCGTGATCTTCCAGCGCTACCCAACTGCCGTCATCCAGCCGCAAACGAACCTCCGTCGAGGAAATCGGCAAACCGATGGACGCGTTGTATCCGCCGTCTGAAATCGGGTTGATCGTCGCGCCGGGAGACGTTTCGGTCAAACCGTACGCCTCGATTAGCGGCTTGCCAGTGACGCGTTGCCACTCCTCAGCCGTCGCCCGCTGCACGGCCATGCCGCCGCCCAAGCCGTATCGCAGCGAACTGAAATCGAGCTTCGCAAAATCCTCATGATTCATCAGCGCGGTGAACAACGTGTTCACGCCGGGCAACACGGTGAACTTGTGCTCCGCCAGCGTCCGCACGAACGCGGGCACATCGCGCGGATTGGTGATCAGCACCACCTTCGCACCGGTAGTCACATAGACGAAGGTACACGCCGTCAGCGCGAAGATGTGACACAGCGGCAGCGCCGCGACGATGCACTCCGCGCGTTCATCCTGTTGAAAGCCAAACAACCACGCTCGCGACTGCAACACGTTCGCCACGATGTTTCCGTGCGAAAGAATCGCGCCTTTCGACACGCCCGTGGTGCCGCCCGTGTATTGCAAAAACGCTATGTCATCGCGGCTCAGCGTCTCCCGCTTCAGCTCGCTACCCGCGCCCTCCGCCAACGCCGCATTAAAACGAATCGCCGCTGCAAATTTGAACTCCGGCACCAACTTCGCCACATGCCGCACCAGGAAGTTGAGGCCTGGCCCCTTCCACCAACTCAGGCGGTCGCCCAGCCCAGTCACCACGACGTGCTTCACGTCCGTCCGGTCGATCGCATCCCCCAGTACGCTCGCGAAGTTCTCGATTACCAGAATGCCCCTCGCGCCCGAATCCTTAAGCTGATGCTCCAGCTCACGCGGCGTATACAGCGGATTGCAATTCACCACCGTCAGACCAAGGCGGAGGCAGCCCATCAACGCGATGGGATACTGCAACACGTTCGGCATCATCAGCGCAAAGCGGTCACCCTTTTTGAACCCGTGCTTCGCTAGATGCACGGCAAACGCGGTGCTCAGGCGATCAAGCTCGCGGTACGTCACATCCGTCCCGCTACAGTGAAACGCCACTCGATCCGCATACTTCGTCAACGCGGCCTCCAGCATCTCCGCCAGATTCGCGTAGGCCGAGACGTCAATCTCAGCGGGAATAGAAGATGGATATTGCGAAAGCCAAGGCTTCGCGAGCGTTGCGTCAGTCATGTGTTCCTCCTGCAGGTATTGTAAGAGGGGTGATGAGCCATCGCGTGAATACCGATTCTGATCGGTTGAAATAGGCGGCAAGGGAACGGCGTTGTACCTAATTTTCCCTAGCTTTACCTAGGACGATCGATCACCAAATTACATCACGTTAGCGACGATACCGTTCGTTGCAATATCTTAGCTCGGGCGATTTCAAGAAGCCTCTAGTTCGCATACTTGCGACAGCGCCCATTGGAGTCATCTCGTAGAAGACTCCTATTGTTCGTTGTTGCGTAAAGTTTTGTAAGCCAGCTTCACTTCGCTCTCTAGTCGAACATAGCCCTCTACTTTTTCTATCAATCCTTCAACGTACTCCAACGGAGAAATAACCTCTCCCCACCAAGATCGCCTATAGATCACGCTCCTATGTCTGGCTCCGAAGTAAAAATTCCCCCAAAGTAGCGCCTTTCTTGCTGGATGCTTCCGATTAGCTAGTATTGATTCCAGCTTACCGCCAATGAGATGAAACGTTTGTGGTGGATTTAGATTGCTATCTGTGA
>JANXNO010000616.1 GCA_025354075.1 Burkholderiales bacterium
GTCGACAAAGGTTATTTTTAAGTAGCTAGCCCATATTAAATAAGCATTTCAGCCAAAAGCTGACAGCAAAAAACTATAGCGATTGCCTGGTCAACCACTGGTGCCGGAGCACCGCTGAGCCCGCATCCGCAAGTTCAACTGCAACGCTCAACCACACGGTATCGAGCTTTGGCGTCGGAATTTTGACATCCGCGCTTTGTAGCACGTCGTGCCGGAAATAACTTACTGCCAGCGCGTCGCCCGCCTCGAATCGCGCGAGGTGCTTAGCCAGGGTCGTGCCGTTCGCGCGCAGCCCGTCGACGGCCACCAGCGTGTCGCCAGCGCTAATACCCGCTCGCCATGCCGCTGAACCGTTGACCACGTGCTTGATGGTCGGCAATGCGTGCCCGCCCTCTGCAACGAGCATGCCCAACGTGCGCAAATTGGTGTGGATGTTGGGTTCGTCGCGCCCCCCGCGATCACTCGCTGACGCGGTCGCGCGCAGCCGATAGTTGATGCCGAACGGTGCGAAAAGCGTGTCCCAATTGGGGTCTTCGGTGCCGTGGATGAAGCGCGCAAAAAACTCGGTCAGATCAAGTTGCGTGAGCCGTGAAAACAGCGCGCAGGTGTCTTCTGGAACGCCAACACCGGTCTCGCCAAACTCAAGCCACAGGCCGCGCATTACGTCGTCGAGCGTGGGCGCAGCTGCGTCGTTCGCCGCCCGTTCGCGCAGCATCAAATCAAGCGCCAACGCAACAAAACTGCCGCGCAGGTAGTAGCTGAATTGCGAGTTCGGTGCGTTCTCATCAGCGCGGTAATACTTGATCCACGCGTCGAAACTCGCCTCTGCCGCCGATTGCACTTGCGCACCCGGTACACGCAGCAATTGCGTCAGGCGACGCCCCAACACCTTGAGGTAATCCGTCTCAGTGATGAGGCCGACGCGCTTGACCATCAGGTCGTCGTAGTAGCTCGTGAAGCCCTCGAACAGCCACAGCAAACGCGTGTAATTTTCGGTGGTCGTGTCGTAGCCTAGCGGAGGCGTAAAGGCCGCAGGCTTGATGCGCTTGACGTTCCATGAATGAAAATATTCGTGGCTGATCAGCCCCAGCAAATCGCGGTAACCCTCAGAAATGCTGGCGTCTCCCGTGGTGGGCAAGTCACTGCGCGGCGAGATCAGCGCGGTGCTCGCACGATGCTCCAGTCCGCCATAGCCGTCATCGACAAGATGAAGCTGAAACACGTAATGATCAAACGGCGCGCGGCTCGGCGAGACGTTTGAAAAGAGATCGCAATGGCCCTGGCAGATTTTTTGGCTGTCCGCTTGCAAGCGCGCAAGGTCACCACGATGTCGACCCGAAATCACAAAACGATGCGGCACACCGCCTGCCTCGAACGTGAATTCATCAAAGTCACCGCACTCAATCGGGTGATCAATCAACTCGTCATAACTCGCCGCGCGATAGTGACCAAAGCCACGCGCGTCGATCTGGCTTGGTGTCATCGCGGTGGCGCAGCGCCATTCTTTTGCGGGGACGTGCAGCTCCAGCGTGCAGGGCGCATCCGGTGCCGCGAGGTTCTGCATCAAAACCGCCGCCGGGTTCACAAACCCGCGCGATGCATCGAAATAACAGCCACGCACCGAGCGATCCCACGCGTACACACGATAGCGCACGGTCACAGCGCCGCCCGCAACGCACGCGAGCTGCCACGTTGATTTGTCGATCTTGGTCGCTGCAATTTCAGCGTCTGATTGTGAAGCCGAAAGCGTCACCACATTACGCGCAAATTCGCGCATCAGGTAGCTGCCTGGAATCCATGAGGGCATCGCGATGCACTGGTCTGCGACCGGTGCAGCAAGCGTCATTTCAACGTCAATCAGGTGCCCAGCCGGGTCGGCAAAACGTAGTGAGTAATGGGCCATGCAAGCTCGCACCAAAGAAAAAATTGGCGCCCCGAAGACGAATCGAACGTCCG
>JANXNO010000626.1 GCA_025354075.1 Burkholderiales bacterium
GGCAACTTGAAGCCAACGCGTTACTTGACGCGTCCGCAGTGTCACGAAGATTTTGTAACGCAAGATGCGACCACGTTCCGCGTCGCTGTCTGCGTCCGCGCACATCGCGAATTCGAAGGTTTGTTCGACATGAATATCAACGCGACGACCGTGGATCGCCCAACTGAAAGTTTGTCGAGCAGCCTTGATATTCGCGGCGTGACGTTCGCCAACGGCAATCGCTTGCTGCGCAGCTTTCTGGAGGCTTCAGCGTGGACGAAGTAGTGCCTCTGCGTCCTGCTGATGACGTCGTGTTTCTGGAATTACTCGACAAGCACGACGGTCTCGTTGTGCGGCATCGTTTCGACCGGCTTCCGGTGACGCTCGGCGCGGCCTACGACAGCGACCATATCGTCGACGCCGAGCCTTCGAAAGACCGTCGTGCAGTAGCGGTAACTATCACGCGATCTGCCGACGGCGGGCTCGTGGTGCGTGCTGCGGAAGGCGCACCCGATTTTTGGGCTCCAGGCGGTACGACGCGTTCGTGGTGTGCCGATCCCGAACAGAGCTTTACGCTGGGCGGTCAGCGTTTTCGCGTGCGCACGCGCGGCTATGTCGCCGTGCCACGTGCCGCGACCGCAGTGTTGCCTGCGCTCGGGCATTGGGCGGTGATGTGGGCGTTGCCGCTCGCGCTCAGTTGCGGCGCGATCATCACGTGGCTCGGCGACATCGACGGCGAACGCGGGACCGCGTACATCAGCGGCGCGTTGATTACCGTCGGTATGCTTGCCGCGTGGTCTGGAGTCTGGGCGGCGCTGTCGCGATTGACCGGTCGCGCGAGTCATTTTCTCGCGCATTTGACGCTGGCAGCGTTGGCCGTAGTGGCCGTTATCGTGCTCGATTATTTATTTGACACGGCAGCCTTCGCGTTCAATTGGCCAGCCATTCAGCGCTACGACTACGCACTGGTCGGTCTCATCATCGGTGCGCTGGTGTGGTGTCACACCCGGCTCGTCACCCGCCTGCAGGCCGGCACAGCGATCGTCTCGGCGCTGGCTGTTGGCGGCGCGCTGTTTGCGTTTCAGGCGCTCACAGCGTACACCGCGCGCGGCAATATCGCGAGCACCGCAACGCTCACCGAGCTGCGTCCGCCGTCGTTGAGGGTGGCAAACGCAGTGTCGACGGAGGTGTTTTTTGCGGGCAGCGAATCGCTCAAAGCGAAAACGGAACTGTCGCGTGCCGAGAAGCCCGAAGGCTTCGATTTCGGATCGGTGACCAATGTCGGCTGCGTTCCTTCAATGTAGACTTTGTTCACGATCGGCGGGCCTTTGATCACGGCATCTTCGAGCAGTTGAACGAGGTCGTGCAAGATTTCTTCGGCTCGTTCCGGTTGCGGATTCGCTTGAGTATCCAATCGCGCCAACCGGGAAACTTCGAAGCCGCCGAGCAGCCCCTCGGCCGCTT
>JANXNO010000018.1 GCA_025354075.1 Burkholderiales bacterium
CAGGCGCAAGCTTGATGAGCAGTTCATCAAACAATCGCTTCTCAAGCGCCAGCGCGCGATCGTTGGCCGCGAGTGCCTTGTCTTCGAAGGTTTTAAGCTCTGGTGTGATGTAGCGCTCGACGTTTTTGAGCGTCTGCCGCCGCTTGTATTCGACCGGCACTTGGGCCACGTAACTCTGAGTGATTTCGATGTAAAAACCACTGACGCGGTTGTATTCCACACGCAAATTTGGAATGCCAGTACGCTCGCGTTCACGCACTTCCATCGCGGTCAAAAACGCGCTGCTGTCCGATTGAATAGCACGCAGTTCGTCGAGGTTGGCATCATATCCGCCCGCGATCACGCCGCCATCGCGCACCGCCAGCGCAGGCTCGTCGGCGATGGCGCTTTGCAGTAGCGCTAGCCATTGCGGCGCGACGGTGATTGCTCCGTTGAGTTGCCCCAGCGACGCGTCGTTGGCGCGCGTGAGCAGCGCGTTCAACTGCGGCAGCGTAGCAAGCGTCGTGCGCAGCCCCGCCAGCTCGCGCGGTCGCACGCTGACCATCGCGATACGGCTGGCGATGCGTTCGATGTCGGACAGACCGCGCAACACGTCTTGCACCGCGCTGAAATTCACCGGCTGATCTCGCGCGAGCGACGCGACGCCGTCGTGTCGTGCGCGGGCCTGCGCAGGATCGCGCGGTGGCTCGCACAGGCGGGCGCGCAACAGCCGCGAACCTGCTGCCGTTTCGCAGCGATCCAAGAGCGACAGCAGCGTCGGCTCCGCCGCACCGGACAGTGTCTGCACGATCTCCAGATTGCGAATCGTCGCGGCGTCCATCTCCAGCGCCTCGCTCGCGCGCTCGACCAGCACGGTCGATACCGGCAGCCGTGTGCCGCCGTTGACCATGCGCACAAACGCGAGCCCCGCGCCGACCGCGTTGAGGGCCAGCGGCACGCGCTCAACGTCGAGATGCGCGGTGGTAGACGTGCCGAGCGACTGCGTCAGTTCGTCCTGCGCACGCGTCGGCGTGAACTCGTAATCCGGTCGTGCGCGCAGCATGAAACCGCCGCCGAGGAGAGCGGCCAGTGCGGGCGCACCGGACTCGCTGTGAATGATTTCGGCGGGGGCTTTCCGGGCAAGATAGGCGGCGAGCTCCGACTGTTGCACGTCGCGCAACACCAGCGTTCCAGCCGATGCGTTGATCAGCGCAACGCCAGCGCGTGCGCTGTCTAGCGTGACGGCGGCGAGGATTGTCTCGCGGCGTGGGTCGACCAGCGTGGCGTCGGTCACGGTGCCTGGCGTGACGATTCGGGCAACCTTGCGTTCGACTGGGCCTTTGGTCAATCCCGGTATGCCAACCTGCTCGACGATTGCCACCGTGACTCCCGCGCGAACCAGTCGCGACAGGTAGCCATCAAGCGCATGAAACGGCACCCCCGCCATCGGAATCGGCGCGCCATCGGACGAACCGCGCGCGGTCAGCGTGATGTCGAGCAGCTTCGCCGCACGGCGCGCGTCGTCAAAAAACACCTCATAAAAATCGCCCATCCGATACAACAGCAGCTTGTCCGGATGCTCAGCCTTGAGCGCCAGATACTGCTGCATCATGGGGGTATGCGTGGACATCGGCAAGGAGTGCTGGCTATTCGGTTGGGTAGGGTGGGCAACTAGTTGCCCACGGGTTTTGCTTTGCGGTTAGGGAGACGCGCGGGCAACAAGTTGCCCACCCTACGGCTATCAGCTTAATCGTGAAATGCCTATTAAATATGGGCATGATCATGAAAACGCCATTTATCGACTTACGCCACTAATTAGGTTTATGCCCAATGAAAATAAGCGTTAGCGCAAAAAGCTGCTAGCCGAAATCGGGCCAATTAAGCCTGCAAAGTCTTAAGCAATTCCGCAAAAATTTTCGGTGTTCCGGCCACGATGGAACCCGAATCCATGTACGAATCTTCGCCGTCGATGCTGGTCACCAAACCGCCCGCTTCCATGATCAAGAGCGCACCAGCCGCCATGTCCCACTGGTTCAATTTCATCTCCCAGAAGCCGTCGTAGAAACCCGCCGCCACATAAGCCAGATCCAGTGCTGCCGAGCCCGGACGGCGCAGGCCCGCCGTTTTTGGCATCAGGCGATGCAGTTGCGTGAGGTATTCGTCAAACGCAGCGCCGTCACGAAACGGGAAGCCTGTACCGATTAGCGCGTCACGCAGTTTGAGCGTTTTTGACACGCGAATGCGGCGGTTGTTCATGAACGCACCGGCACCGCGCGTTGATGTGAACAGGTCGTTCCTGTTCGGGTCATAAATCACGGCTTGCGTGAGTTTGCCTTCGACCTGCAACGCTATCGACACACAGTACGTCGGCAGGCCATGCAAAAAATTGGTGGTGCCATCGAGTGGGTCGATGATCCAGATGTGGTCCGACTGCGAATTGCCGCGTGTATTGCCGGAGCCTTCTTCGGCAATGATGCCGTGGTTCGGATACGCGCCGAGCAGCGTATCTACAATGGTTTCCTCGGCCTTGCGGTCAATCTCGGTCACGAAGTCGCCGGGCCCTTTGCTGTCGATGGTGAGTCGGTCGAGATTGCGCGCCCCGAACTGAATGATTTCAGCGGCGTCGCGGGCGGCTTTCACCGCAGTGTTCAACATCGGATGCATGAGATGACTTCGTTAATTTTGGAAAGAGCGTGTGAGCCAAGGCGACAATATTATTGACACTCCGACCGAATCTCTCGATTTTAGTCTGCCCCTAAATTCTCAGGCAGGTGTGCGGGCAAATCCGCTGCAAAACGCATTGACCAACGTCGTGATCGTGCTGTCGCACACCTCACATCCGGGCAACATCGGCGCGGTCGCTCGCGCCATGAAAACGATGGGTCTGAGTGAGCTGCGGCTGGTCAATCCTCATGTGTTCCCGAGCGAAATCGCAACGGCACGTGCGTCAGGGGCGACGGATGTTTTGGACGGAGCTGTGGTATTTCGCGAGTTGAAGGACGCGCTCTCGGACTGCGTCTACGTGGTCGGAAGCTCCGCGAGAGGACGGGATTTTGTGGGCGAGGTCGCAAACGCGAGAACCGCCACCGCAAACTTAATTCAAGCCACTGCGCACGGCAAAGTCGCCTTGGTGTTCGGCTGCGAAACCAGCGGCATGACCAATGCCGAAGTCGCGCTCTGCCAAACGCTAGCCTTCATCCCCACCAACCCCGATTATTCATCGCTCAACCTCGGCAGTGCGGTGCAGGTGTTTGCGTATGAGTTGCGGATGGCAGTGGGCCAAGTTCAAGCCTACGAAGCTCCCGAATTTCAACTCGCAACACGTGCCGAAATTGACGCAATGTTCGTTCATATGGAACAAGCGCTGACGGACGTCGGTTTCTACAACCCCGCGAACCCCAGACGCCTCTTCCCGCGCTTGCGGCGATTGTTTAATCGCACGCGCTTGGAGCGGGAAGAAGTCGATATCTTCCGGGGAATATTTCGGGCGGTGCAGACGACGGATCGGCGCAAGTGATGTTGGAATGCGAGCTATTTACGTGCTGGCTTGCGTAATGCCCGAGACTGTAACGTAGGACAATCTCGGAGGCAAACGCCGCGTTCTTTCATTCGATTTGAGCAGCGATTCGTTGATTGCCGCACCGAACAGCACGCTGACCACAATCACAAGTCCCGGAATGTGCGCAGGGAAATCAAACCACGCGTGAATGGCAAAGGCTGCGGCTCCCAACCAGCAGGCAATTGCCGGCGACAATGGTTGTTGCTCCGAGGGCAGCGTTTTCCACAAACGCAGCCCGGATGCTATCGCCGCCGCGGCAAAACAGATCAAAGCGCCGACGCCAAAAACGCCGGTTTCAAAAATCAGTTCGACGTAGTCGTTGTGTACGTGTTCAACGTATCCAGCAACGGTGTCCGGTTGAAAGCGCTGCGCCGCAATTGAATAGCTACCCAGACCCGCTCCGAGAGGGAAAAACGCTTTCAGACCCACTACGGAGAAGCGAAGCAACTGAAGTCGCCCCTCCGCGCTTCCTGCGAACGCTGTGCCTTGCAACGAATCCAGCAGCAGCTTGAGGCTTGTACCCGACGCCAATGCGAATGCCATACCGCCTCCAATGAGCAGCCCCAAGCGCTGTTTTGTGGTGGCTTGTTTTCTGAACACGCAAAGAAGGATCGCCAGCACGGCGACGGAGAAACCCGCCGCACTGCCTGCTCGCGAAAGGCTGGTAACCAATGCTGCGGCCACCACGGCGGTTGCAGCACCCCACCATACATTCGAGAGCGCTGTCGGCGCTTCGTGTTGCCGGAAAAACGTGAATTGCCCCGTGGCGCGAAAAACCAAAAGTGGCAGCGCCATGGCCAACAATGTCGCAAAGTGGTTTTTGTTGAGGAACGTGCCGCTCGCTGCTCGGCCCATCGCCGACATGCTGTAGCCCATGAACGACGGCGTTCCAAACGCGAATTGCAAAAGGCCAAGTGCCGCTTGAACAATGGCGATTGCGACGAATACGCCCAGCAACTTTAGCACTAGCGACGAACGAAGAAGCATCGCCGCCAAACATACGGCAAAGGCGATAACGAGAGACAGGCTCGCGAACGATGTCCCCAAAGGGTCAATAGACAGCTGCAGCGATGCAACGTCTAGCGGCGGGTGTTGAAGTACTGTGATCACCCCGGCATAGGCTGCCCGACCTGGCAGTGAAAGCCAGAAATCCGGCGGCAAAGGGATCAGAGCGAGCAAGGCGCTGATCGCGATGCATGACATCGCCGCGACGTACAGGCTGCCCCCCAGAAGAAATATCTGACCCCTGACAGACTTCCACGCAACTAGCGCACTGAGTCCGAGACAAATTAGCGCCACTATAGTCGCGCAAATAACTACCTGACGTGTATTACCACCACGAATGAAGACGGTTAAAAGAAAAAGCCCCAGCGTAAACGCCAGGGCTTGCTCGGAAGATAGTTTACGAATCAACTATCAGTTCGGGCTTTGATTGCGATTGTTGCGATAGATCAAATATCCGCCCACGCCTACCCCGACTCCGATAAGTGCAGTCGTCCCTGAAAACGCACCGGCAGATGCCGTAGCTGCGCCGATCGCGACTACAGGAACTGCGGTCACCGAAGCCAATAGCACAGCACATGTTGAAGGCCCTTCAATATCTAAGCGCTCGTTTTCTTTCAGCTTTACGTCACAACCACAAGCAAAGGCCACAGTGACCGATGCACGGGATGTCGTGGTTACGCGTGACCCCCCGGCTACTGTTTGCTTCTCAACAGCGGCGCTCATACCGTCTTTAGTGCTGAGCAAAACGTTGCCGGTCACGTCGCGAAGTTCCGCGCCATCGCATGAGCTTGATGACTGGCCTAGCGCGTTTACGCTAAACGCCATGGCAAACGAGCCCAGAATCACTAGTATTACGCTACGCATTTTTTAGTCTCCGTATCTTGATCATTTGGATAGAAGTGTACACCGTGAAACCTAAGCATTGCAATTTCTGCAAGAACGTTTACTGCTGCTCAACGCGAACTTCATCAATTACGAGCGTACCTTTGATGCCCTCAAGCGACGAAAGCTTCGATTTTGGCTCCAACGAAAGCAATTGCCCCGAGCAATTGACGCCGACCGTAAACGGCACGCGATGTCGAGTCCAACCTGAGCTAGCGACCAAGTCGGCCCAGCCTTCAATGATTAGCGGTGTACCACTACCAGCACATCTGAGCGCCCACGCCGGGCTGTTGGCGGCTGGCTGCACAGTTTGTTTACTCAGATAAGACAGTTGATACTTTCCGGGGCCGAGTGCCAGATACTGCTGAGCCATCGCTGATCGAATCGGTCGACCGGTGAAGCGCAGCGAAAGGGCTTTATTTGAGCCACCAAAACCAATGTCCGGGCGTATCGCCGCAACAAATCCCTCACGATATTCGCCACCCGGCTCAAGCGTCCAATCGAACAGGCTACCTGACAGTGGGAGCTCAAAATTACCGTTGAAAACAAAGCCGATGCGCGCTGGCAATGTCTTGGCCGCGCTGAGGCGCAACCGATACGCCCCTGGTATGTCCCCGGAAGCGATAGCGCGGTTCTCGGCGCAATGTGAGGCCGCGGGTGAAAGCGGGCGGAACCGTGCGAATTGTGCTGCAACAGCGAAAGCATATTGCGAAAGTTGAGCGTCGTTGCAGAGTGTCAGCAGAAACTGATCCGACGCGTCCCATCCTGCGGTTAGCCGAGCGTTGGCGAAGTCGCGCCACGCGGGGTGGGCGACGTAACTTGCCAACACGCGAAACGCGTCCGCTTGGTCCGTCGGCGAAAGAGCACCTAATCTCGCGGTTTTATCGAGCCCGGATCGGACGTCGCCACGCGCAAACGCCAACGCTGCTTCAGCCCGAATAACTTGTGGATCGACAGGGGCCAGCAGCGATGCGGCACCCAGTGCGTGCGTACGCAACCTCATTGCGCCATCTGCGTTACCTTCGGCCACAGATTCGCTTAGTGCCAGATATCCGGCGGAGTCAAATGGGCGCAGTCTGAGGTAGGCCAACGGTGCAAACGGTTCTGACGCAGAATCACGATCATCGGGGGCGTGAAAATAGCGATAAACAGAACCGAAAAAGATCGTGCCTACGAGCGCGCCGAGCAGGCAAATCGCCACAAAAGACGTTGGGCGGTTTTCCTCGTTGGTTGCTGTCATCACCGTCTGCTGTTGTCAGTTCAGAGGGTAGTTGTGCAAACGCTCAATTT
>JANXNO010000032.1 GCA_025354075.1 Burkholderiales bacterium
TATGGGCGGCGTCGAATTCGCGCGCGATGGCGCGGTCGCGGATCACCGCCCAGCCGGCGGTGCGGATGACTTCGACGTTCAGACCGTGCTTGCGGTAGTAGCCCATCGGGTCGGCCATGATGATCGGGGTGGCGCAGGTGATGGCGATGAAGCCGATCTTCAAATCCTTTTTCTCAAGCGGTGCGGCGGTTTGCGCCATCGTCTCCAGCGCGGAGAGTGGGAACAGTGACGCGATCGCCGAACGGGCAGTTCCTGCGCCGACTGCCTTGAGGAAGCCACGACGAACGCTGTCAACCGGGAAGAGCGCCTTCATGACCGAGGCTTCGATCACGTTTTGCGACATGTCCTCTTCACTGTACAGAGAGGCCAGCGAGTGTTGGTCGGGCGCATGATCCTCGCCGCAACTGCAGCGCACCATGAGGGGTTTGTCCGCGTTGTACGGGTCGTAGAGCGCGTCGGGGTGCGTGGGCTTGGACATGGTTCACCTCATGTGTTGATGAGGCGTCACTATGCAAAGGCTGCGCCTGTCAGCGCACACTAGCGAATTTCGACCAGAAATTTTGTAGTACATGTAGTGGCAGCCCTACACGCACTCAACCTTTCGACGGGTTTCGCGCATAAAGCGCAAGCTCCACGTCGTTTTTCGTACCCGTCTTTTCGAGAATGCGGGCGCGATAGGTGCTCACCGTATTCGGGGCCAGCTTTAGTTGCGCACCAATTTCGCTCACGCTGCGCCCCAAAGTGAGGAGACGAAAGACCTGGTGCTCACGGTGTGACAGCGCCTCCGTACCGGTTCGGGTGCCCAGCGCTGCCGCGAGCGCCTCAGCCGTGCTCGGCGTGACGTAAACGCCTCCTGCCGCGACCTTGCGCACGGCGGCGAGCATGTCGTCCGGATCGGCACTTTTGTTCAGGTACCCCGCCGCGCCGAGCTTGATGCAGCGCACTGCATACTGCCGCTCGGGGTACGTGGACAGCATTAGCACTGGCAAAGACGGGTCGCTTTGTTTGATCTGCTGCAACACCTCCAGCCCGTCGAGGCCGGGCAACGCGATATCCAGCAGCACCACGTGTAATTCGGCGCGCTTTGCGGTACCAGTGTCAGCGCCTCTTGCCCGTCGCTCGCTTCGGCGACGACGACGATTTCTGGCGCGTCGGCCAGCACCTGCTTGATGCCCTGACGGACGATGCGATGGTCGTCGCAGATCAAAACGCCGGTCATGATGGCTGCGCGCTTGTGAAATTTTTCAGAGGAAGTTGCAGCCGAAAGGTCGCGCCCTGCCCCGGTTCGCTGATGATGGCGATATCGCCGCCAAAATGCCGCGCCCGTTCGCGCATGCCCATCACGCCGTACGAGGTTCGCGATTCAAGGGCTTCACGCGACGCGCCGATGCCGTTGTCGCGCACCGACACGTCAAGCGCGTCGCCATCCGCATCAATGCTCACGGCGATGGCGCTGGCCTGTGCATGTCGACCCACGTTCGACAGCATCTCCTGAAAAATGCGGAACACCGCGATGGCCATGGGTTCCGGCAGCTCCGGCGCGTTATGCACATTCATCGTCCATTCGCAGCGAATCTCGGCACCCGCGGCAAACTCCTGCGCCTGCCATTCGAGCGCGGCCCACAGGCCTTGATGATCGAGGATGCTCGGGCGCAGATCGGTGATGATGCGGCCCACATTGCCCACCGCGTCTTCAATCAGGCGGCTCATGTTCCGGCATTTGCTCTGCATGGTCTCGCGCATTGTTTGCGCGGTCTCCGCGTCACGTTGCTGCTGCTCGGACAATCGCTTGTCAAGCCAATTGACATCCATCTTGAGCGCAACAAGCAGGCTGCCCAGTTCGTCGTGAACCTCGCGGGCAATGCGCGTGCGCTCGTCCTCGCGCACCGCATGAGTGTGCGCCGCAAGTTCGCGCAGCTCCGTAAGGGCCTTTCGCAGCTCTTGCGTGCGCTCGGCAACACGGGCTTCTAGCTGCTGCTTGGCCTCATTCAGTGCGTCAGCCGCACGCTTACGCTCGGTGATGTCAACGAACGTAACGACCGCGCCGCGCACCGTCGGGCCATCCATGATTGGATAGCTCGAATACTCAACCGCGAACGCGCTGTGATCGCGTCGCCAGAAAACTTCTGTATCAATCCGGCACGAGAGTCCGCGCCGAAACGCATTAAAAATCGGGCAATCGGTGTCGGAATAGTGCGAGCCATCGGCGTGGGTGTGGTGAGTGAGCCAATGCATGTTCTGGCCCAGAACCTCGGCTGAATCGTAGCCCAGCATCTGGGCACCTGTTCGATTGATAAACACGCAAAGCCCATCAAGATCAATGCCGAAAATGCCTTCGCCGGTGGACTCCAGCAGCAGCCCGAGCTGATCAGGCCAGGCGAGCGCATGCGGGCTGCCCTGGGATGGGGTCGATCTCGGAATTTCAGCGGCTTGCGGGTGCATTTCGCGGACTTTAGCAAACGTCGC
>JANXNO010000063.1 GCA_025354075.1 Burkholderiales bacterium
CATTGCAACCCGATGGCAAGCTGTAGGTAGCGCGTCTTTGCTCCAACGGTACCAACTTCGATTTTTGCGTCGTGCGTTACGACAACTTCGGCGTGCTTGATCCGGCGTTCGGCAGCGCGGGCAAGGTGAGCACGACCGCCGGCGGCCTGCAAAGCGGCGCGCGCGCCATAACGCTGCAGCCTGACGGCAAGATAGTGCTGGCTGGGGACTGTTATAACGGGAGCGCTTACGACTTCTGTGCGTTGCGCTTTGAGGTCAATGGTGTTCTGGATGCCACGTTTGGCACTGCGGGCAAAGTCACAACGTCGCTTGGAGGCGGTGACGATCACGCCGATGCCGTGGCGTTGCAACCGGATGGCCAACTGCTGCTGGCTGGGTATTGCGCGGGCACCACTAACGTCGATCTCTGCGCGTTGCGCTACGACACAAAAGGCGTACTCGATACAACATTTGGCAACGTCGGCAAGGTCATCACGCCGATGGGCACTGGCAACGATTACGCCCGCAGCGTAGTGTTGCAGCCCAATGGCTACTTTCTACTCGCGGGATACTGCGACGGCGTTGCGGACGTCGACTTCTGCGCTGTACGCTATGACAATCGCGGCGCGCCTGACCCTACGTTTGGAGCGGCGGGCAAGGTGATCACCGCTATCGGCACCTCGATTGATAACGGCTGGGCCGTCGCGTTACAGCAAGACGGCAAAGTGCTTGTGGCGGGTACCTGTAATAACGGCTCGCGAATAGACTTTTGCTCGGTCCGCTACGAGGGTGGGCCATTCGGGTACAGGCAGTGCTCACTCGACATTGACGGCGATGGCCGCGTGCTTGCCACCACCGATTCGCTCATTCATGCCCGCATCGCGCTCGGCATCACCGGCCCCGCCGTAGTCAACGGCATCACGTTCGCGGCGAATGCAACTCGCAATACCTGGCCGCTGATTCGCACGTATTTGGTCTCGCAATGCGGGATGTTGCTGCCATAGATCTTAGGTAACCGCTTTTTCACTTTCCCTTATTTAACAAGGCTGAAAGCCGTTAAATCGAGTTTTACGATTTCATGCGCCACAATCACTTGGAATGGCTTGCAGCGAAAGGCCAATCAACGATTGAAGGCTGATGTTGCGCCGCGCATTGACCGCAACCGCCGATTAAGTTGGCAGGACACCCCCAGCAATCTCGTTTATCCCTCCAGTTGCCCTCGCCCTCTTCACCGATCGTTCACCGGAGACATCCCCATGCACACCTTTCAACGTGCTCATGTGCGCATTTTTTTCAGCAAGCTGATTGTGTGCATTTGCCTCGGTGCGGCGCTCACCGTGGGCAGCGCCTTCGCCCAAACGTGCCCGTTCGACGACGGTCATTCGTCGCTTGAAGTGGAAGGTTTAGTCCTCACGCGTTACGCGCTAGGCATCACCGGTGCGCCACTGGTGGCGAGCACCGGTATCAACGTGGTCGACGCGCCCACGGTGGAGGCATCGATCAACTGTCCGAGCTGCGGGCTGAACATCACCGGCAATCCCGCGCTCACGGTGGCGGATGCCACGATCATCAGCAGGAAGCTTGCTGGATTCAGCGGCGCTTCGCTCACTGACGGCATCGCTCTTGGCAGCGGCACGCGCAACACGCCCGCAGCAGTGCAAAGCTTTCTGCTCTCGGGCTGCGGGGCAACCGGCGGCACCGTCACCAGCATCACGGCGGGCACCGGGCTCACGGGCGGCGTCATCACCGGCTCGGGCACGATTGCGGCGGACACGGCGTATTTGCAGCGCCGCGTGTCATCCGCCTGCACCGGCGGCAGCTTCATCACCACCATCGCGGCGGATGGCACTGTGACCTGCGGCACGCCGACCGTGGGTGGTGGCGGCACGGTGACCAACGTGGCTACCGGCGCAGGGCTCGCAGGCGGGCCGATCACGGCCACCGGCACCATCAACCTCGCGGCCACTCAATTGCTGCCGACGACTGCGTGCGCAGCGAACCAAATTGCCAAATGGAGCGGATCCTCATGGACGTGTGCAGCGGATGCCACCGGCGGCGCAGGCACGGTCACTAGCGTGGCCACGGGCACCGGCCTGACAGGTGGGCCGATCTCAAGCGCAGGCACCGTCGCGCTAGCCAGCAGCTATCAATTGCCGCAGAGTTGCG
>JANXNO010000066.1 GCA_025354075.1 Burkholderiales bacterium
GCCAGACCTTCGAATTCCAGCTGGCCAGCGATGTGATCTTTGCCCATGTGCTGGTCAAGCAAAACGCGGCTGAACCGCACATCCGGGTGGCCCGGCCTGACCAGGGCGGTCGCTTCTACATCCGCTATCAGGCCACAGACGCCGACGGTTTCGTGGGCCCATTCACAACGCAGCAGGTGATCAACTTACCCCGCTGTGTTCAAGATGGCGGTCAACGTCATGGCCGACGTGTGCAACGAAACGCTGGCGATGGCCAACATGACCGCCGCCGACATCGACTGGCTGGTGCCGCATCAAGCCAACGTGCGCATCATCGACGCCACCGGCAAACGCCTCGGCGTCCCAGCAGAAAAAACCATCGTGACGGTGCAAGGGCAGGGCAACACGTCCGCCGCATCGATTCCGCTGGCGCTCGACACCGCCGTGCGCGACGGCCGCATCAAGCCGGGTGATCTGGTGCAGACCGTTGCGGTGGGCGGCGGATTTACCTGGGGCAGCGCGCTGATTCGCTGGTAGTTGCCGTGGGCTAAATCGCTAACAACTTTTGGCTGAAACGCTTATTCCACATGGGCAGAGCGCGTGTTTTGAGCGCAAAGCGACTAATGGCGTTTTATGCGGTTAGGCCCATATAAAATGGGCGTTTCAATCTAAAGCTGCGGTCAAAGAAACGCGACGTCTGTAGGAGCGGCTCTGCCGCGACCATCACTTCCGACGGTGAGTTGGGTCGCGGCGGAGCCGCTCCTACAAATCCACATCAATGCGTCGTCTTGAGCAAGCTCTCCAGACGCTGTCCGCCGCCGTAACTCGTCTGTTCGGCGACACTTCCACCGAGCGAAACCTGAATCGCGCAATACTTGAATTCAGGGATCTTCGCGAACGGATCCAGTGCTGCGTTAGTAAGCTTGTTAATCGCTGCTTCGTAAAAGCAGAACGGCACAAAGATCGCGCCCTGCGGTGAGCTATCGTCCGCCCTGGCGTAAAGCGCCACCTCGCCGCGACGCGAGGCGATGGTGATGACGTCGCCCGGTTTGCCGCCCATCGCGGCCAAGTCCAAAGGATGCACCAAGGCCACTGGATCGGGCTCTAGCGCGTCCAATACGGTGGCCCTACGGGTCATGCTGCCGGTGTGCCAGTGCTCAAGCTGACGGCCCGTGATGAGCACCATCGGGTACTCGGCGTCCGGCCGCTCGTTGGCTGGAATGATGTCAGCCGGGACGAACTTCGCGCGACCACTTTCACGCGGAAAGTCATCGACGAACACTACCGACTGGCCGGGATCGCCTTCGACTTTGCACGGATAGGTGACCGCGTGTTCGCGCTCCAGCCGCTCCCAGGTGATGCCACCAATGCTCGGCATGGTGTGACGCATCTCGTCGAACACCTCGGACACATGGTCGTAGTTCCAGTCGAGGCCAAGTTTCGCCGCGAGCTGTTGGATGATCCACAAATCCTGCCGCGCGTCGCCCGGCGGGTCAATCGCTTGACGACCCATCTGCACGAGGCGATCTGTGTTGGTGAAGCTGCCGGTCTTCTCGGGGAAGGCGCTGGCTGGCAGGATGACGTCCGCGAGATACGCCGTCTCGGTCAGGAAGATGTCCTGCACGACCAGATGATCGAGCGCGGCCAGCGCTTCGCGCGCATGATTGGCGTCGGGGTCTGACATGGCCGGGTTCTCGCCCATCACGTACATGCCCTTTATCCCGTCCGTGCCGCCCTTTTTGATGGCGTGCATGACCTCGACGACCGTCAATCCCGGCTCAGCGTCGAGCGAACCCGCTGGCACCTTCCATGCGGACTCAAAGCGTGCCCGCGTTTCGGCATTGGAGACGTGCTGATAGTCGGGATACATCATAGGGATCAAACCCGCGTCTGATGCGCCCTGAACGTTGTTTTGCCCACGTAGCGGGTGCAATCCGGTGCCAGGACGACCGATCTGACCGGTCATCAACGCAAGTGCGATCAGGCAGCGTGCATTGTCGGTACCGTGAACGTGTTGC
>JANXNO010000101.1 GCA_025354075.1 Burkholderiales bacterium
CTTTTGCAATTTTTTGGCATCAGCCCCTGTGTACAAGAGGCTACAGCCAAAAGCTGATTGTGTGAACACTCGCAACCAGCCCTCGCCACAACCGCGTCAAAGTGATAGCTTTCATCCTATGAAAATTTCGCAATTCATGAAACGGTCAAAGCGCTTCGTCGCGGGCGTGTTGCTGGTAACGTTCACCTCCGCCAGCCTCGCGCAGGAAGCAACCATTCGCGTCACGCGAAAAGCGACCGATCAATACGCGGTCAGCAAGAGCGAAGTCGTGATCACGACCAAGTATTGCCACGAGTATTCGCGCGACGAAGAGGCGATTTTGACCACGCGGCAGGAAGGTGCTGAAAACGCGCTGCTGTTCGCGTCCGGCGCGCAGTGCGAGGTGATCGCTGCGTCAAAGCCAGATGACAGCAAATTTGACCTGCTCGATTTTCTGATTCAGCTCGGATTGATGGTGCTGACCAAAGGCGCAACCGGCGTGCCGATCCCCAAAGTCAAGCGCAACTAGCGTCCTTCGAAACCCGTGAGTGCACCCACCACGTTGTCGCCAATCTCGGCGACGGCGTAACCGCCTTCCATCGCAAACAAAGTCGGCAATTTGAGCCGCGAAATCCGCTCGCCCATCGACGGGTAGTCTGACGTTTTGAGTTTGAAATGCGAGATCGGATCTCCCTCAAACGTATCCACACCCAGCGACACGACCAGCGCGTCCGGTTTGAACGCCTCAATACATTTGATCGCCGCGTCAAGCGCCGCAAACCAGCTCAATACCGAACTGCCGGCTGGCAACGGCAGATTCAGGTTAAAGCCCGCACCAGCGCCGCTGCCCGTCTCGTCGGCATGCCCGAGATAGAACGGATATTCGGTCATCGGATCGCCGTGAATACTTGCGAAAAACACGTCGTCACGCGCATAAAAAACATCCTGTGTGCCGTTGCCGTGGTGATAGTCCACGTCGAGAATCGCCACCCGCGCGCAACCTGAATCACGCAAAGCCTGCGCGGCAATCGCGGCGTGATTCAGGAAGCAATAGCCGCCAAAAAAATCTCGCCCTGCATGATGGCCGGGCGGACGCGTGAGCACGAATGCAGACGACTCACCCGCGTTGAGCAAATCCACAGCCGTCAGCGCGCAATCAGCGCCCGAGCGGGTCGCGGCCCACGTTCCGGCGGTCAGCGGCGAGCCCGCGTCGAACGAATACAAACCCATGCGCGCTGCGAAATTTTTAGGCTCCACATCGGAGCGCATCCCGCGAATGGGCCATGTCGCCGGGAAGGCGTCCCCCTTGCCGCCCAGCGCCAGATATTCGTCATGTGCGCCACGCAAAAAACTCACATAGCGCCCGCTGTGAATTTTGAGAATGGTGGCGTCGCCGTGGGTTGTCGGCGACAGAATTTCCCCCAGCTTCTCGCGCTCAACGGCGGCCAGCACCCAGTCCGCGCGTTCGGGCTTTTCGAAGGCAGGCACCTTCTCGCCCCGAAAAAATTCATGTTCGGCCCGATGCAAGGAATGGGCGGCGTTGTAAATCGTTTTCATCGCGCTATTTTGCCTCTGAGCCGGGCGGACGGTCGATTTGTCGCGCGGCTGGCGACGCCACTGCATTTGCCCGCAAAATGTCAGCGTGTCCGATCACGCAGAATTGCTGACCATGAATATTGCCGCCACCCTGCCCCCCTTGCGCACCCGCTTCAACCCGCTCATTCGCCCGTATCTCGTGCTGAGCGTCGGCTTCAGCCTGATCGTCAGCCTCATCGGAATTCCGTTCGCGATCCTCTGGTTTCTCGGCGTCGGGCAATGGTGGGCGCGGCACTATTTCGACAAACTCGAATGCGAACTCACGCCGCGTGCGCTGCGCTATCGCAAGGGCATTTTCGTGACGGTGGAAAAGACTATTCCGCTCGAAAATATTCAGGACGTGACCTTCATTGAAGGCCCACTGCTAAAGCGCTTCAACCTGAGCATCCTCAAATTCGAAACCGCAGGCCACAGCGCCGGTCAAGCCAACGACATGAAGCTGATCGGCATCATCGATGCGCATGATTTTCGCGCACGGATTCTGGCAGCGCGGGATGAGATGAAGCGGGCGCAGCAATCAGTGCCGGCGGCGATGGACACGACAGATCTCGCGCAAGTTGAGTCACTACGCGCGATTCAGCGCAGTCTGGAAGAAATCACTGCACTATTGAAAGAGCGGTTGCCGAAGCCGTAGCCTCGATGCAGGGAAGCGGAATCGAGGTCGTATTTGAAATACCTCGATTGCGCTGCGCTTCATCGAGGCTACGAATTCACGCCACGCCGAAACCGCCGCCTCCCGGCGTCTGAATCACGAACACATCATCCTTGTTCAGTGCGACTTCGCAAATATGGCCGTAGTCCTCGCGTGAACCGTCGGTTCGTTCGACCCAGTTTTTTGCTGTAGCGCCCGGTTCACCACCGGCCATTCCGTGCGGGCGATTGACGCGGTTGTTGCCGAGAATCGCTGCGGTCATGGGTTCGAGGAATCGGATGCGTCGATCTGCGCCATCGCCGCCGTGGAACTTGCCTTTGCCGCCTGTTCCCAGCTTGATCGTGTGTGAATCTACTCGCACCGGATAGCGGAATTCGAGCACTTCGGGATCGGTCAATCGCGAGTTGGTCATGTGGCATTGCACGACGCTGGTGCCGTCGAACGTCGGGCCTGCGCCGGAGCCGCCGGAGATGGTTTCGTAATACTGGTACTCGTCGTTACCGAAGGTGAAGTTGGTCATCGTGCCGTAGGCTCCGGCTAACACGCCGAGTGCGCCGTAGAGGCAGTTAGTTGCGGCTTGCGACACCTCGACGTTGCCCGCAACCACCGCTGCCGGATACACCGGCGACAACATACTACCGTCCGGGATCACGATGTCGATAGGCTTCAAGCAGCCCGCGTTCATCGGAATTTCATCGTCGACCAATGTGCGGAAAACGTAGAGCACCACCGCACGACTCACGCTTCGCGGCGCGTTGAAATTGCTCGGGCGTTGCGCTGATGTGCCGGTGAAATCTACCTTGGCCGTACGTTCAGTCCGGTTGATCGACACCTTGACGTGAATGTGGCTGCCATCGTCAATATCTACGCCAAATTCACCATCAGTGAGCTTGTGGATCGCGCGTCGCACACTTTCTTCCGCGTTATCCTGCACGTGATTCATGTAGGCAACAACGACGTCGCGACCGAAGTGCTCAACCATCTTGGTCAACTCGTTCGCGCCCTTGTTGCAGCTCGCTACCTGCGCGCGAAGATCACCAATGTTTTGGGCAACGTTGCGCACTGGATATGCATCGTGAGTAAGGATGTGCGTTAACTCATCCTCAAGGAATACACCTTCGCGCACCAGTTGCACGTTGTCGAGCAGCACGCCCTCTTCGCTGATGTGTTTCGAGAACGGTGGCATTGAGCCGGGCGTGATGCCGCCGATGTCAGCGTGATGGCCGCGCGCAGCGGTGTAGAACAGCGGCGTCGTTTCACTTTGCAGGAAAATAGGTTTCACTACCGTGACGTCCGGGATGTGCGTGCCACCTGCGTACGGCGCGTTGAGCACAAAGGCGTCGCCCGGTTTCATGGCCCCGGCGCGTTTCTCCAGAATCACGCGAACGCTCTCACCCATTGAGCCCAGATGCACGGGCATATGCGGCGCGTTGGCAACGAGATTGCCTTCCGGGTCGAAGATCGCGCAGGAGAAATCGAGGCGTTCCTTGATGTTCACCGAGTAGCTGGTGTTGGCCAGCGTGACGCCCATCTGCTCGGCAATCGCCATGAACAGGTTGTTGAACACTTCCAGTAGCACGGGATCGGCGGTGGTGCCGATGGCGTGGGCACGTTCGGCTTTTTTTGTGCGTTCGAGCACGAGGTGATTTTGAGCTGTGACGACCGCGCGCCATTCAGGCTCAACTACTGTCGTGGCCATGGGCTCCTTGATGATGGCAGGGCCAACAATGATGTCGCCGGGACGCAGGTCTTCGCGATAGAACACTTGCGTCGGTCGCAACGCGTCGTCGCTGAATACCTTGACTTCGGCACGTGCATGCAAACCTTCAACACGCACCTCAAGATCAGGCACCGCTTCCTGTGCGGACTGCGCATGCCCAATGGCTTCTGCGGCAACCGCCTCAACCACCAGCGCACGCCCCGGCATCAGAAAGCCATATCGTTGCCGATAGGTCGCTTCGAATGCCTTGAGTAATGATGCTTGCGAGGTAGATGCTTCCAGTGGCAACTCGATCGTGGTATCCGTGCCGTCGTACTTGAGCGCAAGTGAATTCACTACGTGTACCTGCGCCGTTGTGAGCCCCTGCGCCTCGACATCGGCGCGCGCATGGCTGCCGAGCGCGGTGAACTCAGTGGCAAGCGCCGTCAGCAACTCGTCCGACAATTCCTTCTCTACTGCCGCCTGCTTGAGCGTGCGCACATCGGCCAGGCCCATGCCATAAGCCGACAGCACACCTGCGAACGGGTGGATGTAAACGCGCTGCATGCCGAGCGCATCGGCCACCATGCAGGCATGTTGCCCGCCCGCGCCACCGAAGCAGGTGAGCGTGTATTCCGTCACGTCATAGCCGCGCTGTACGCTGATGTGCTTGATCGCGTTGGCCATGTTTTCTACCGCGATGCGAAGGAAGCCTGCGGCGATTTCCTCGGGTGATTTTTTCTGACCTGTCGCTTTCTCAACCTGCAACGCGAGCAGTTCAAATTTCTCAAAGACCGCGCAAGTATCGAGCGGCTCGTCGCCATTTGGCCCGAACACCGCCGGAAACAATTCCGGACGCAACTTGCCGACCATCACATTGCAGTCGGTCACCGTCAACGGCCCGCCGCGACGATACGCCGCAGGGCCTGGATTGGCACCGGCACTCTCCGGCCCCACGCGAAATTTGCTGCCGTCAAAGGTGCAGATCGATCCGCCACCTGCGGCCACCGTATGAATCTGCATGATAGGCGCGCGCAAACGAACACCAGCGACTTCGGTCTCGAACGCGCGCTCGTACTCGCCCGCGAAGTGGGTGACGTCAGTAGACGTGCCACCCATGTCAAAGCCAATCATCTTGTCGAAGCCCGCAAGCTGCGTGACCGCTGCCGCTCCGACAATGCCACCCGCCGGGCCGGACAGAATCGCGTCCTTACCCTGAAACTTGTGCGCATCGGTGAGTCCGCCCGAGCTTTGCATGAATTGCAGACGCACATTGCCCAGCGCGGATTGCACCTGCTCGACGTAGCGACGCAGAATGGGTGACAAATAAGCGTCAACCACCGCAGTGTCACCACGCGAAACAAACTTCATCAGCGGCGACACCTCATGCGACACGCTGATCTGCGTGAAGCCAATGTCTCGTGCAATCAGTTTCAACGCCGCTTCATGCTGCGTATAGCGATAGCCGTGCATCAGGCACATCGCGACCGTCCTGAAGCCCTTGTCGAATGCGGCTTGCAGGTCAGTGCGTGCCTTCGCTTCGTTCAAAGGCAATACCACATCACCGTGCGCACCGATGCGCTCATCAACTTCAACCACCGATTCGTAAAGCAGCTCGGGTAACTCGATCTTGCGTACGAAAAGCTTGGGGCGTGCCTGATAGGCGATGCGAAGCTGATCACGAAAACCGGTCGTCACGACAAGTAGCGTACGTTCGCCTTTGCGCTCAAGTAGCGCATTGGTGGCAACCGTGGTACCCATCTTGACCGCTTCGATCTGCTCGGCGGGAATTGCTTCGCCAGCCTTGAGGCCCAAGAGATCCCGCACCCCTTGAACCGCTGCATCTTTGTAGCGCTCAGGGTTCTCGGAAAGCAACTTGTGCGTGACGAGCGTTCCATCCGGCTTCTTCGCGACGATGTCGGTGAAGGTACCTCCCCGGTCAATCCAGAATTGCCACTGGCTGGTTGTCACCACTTGCTCGGTGCCTGCTGCCTTCATTTATTCGCTGCCATGAAATACGGGATAAAAACTTCGAGGGCATCGGCGCCAACGGCCTTGACCCATTCACTTGAAAATCGCTCGCCGATACGCTGAATCTCACGTTCCAGCCCCGGCGGCGTACTACCGATCTTAACGCCATTGCGGCGCAACGTTTCTACGGATTCCCGCGCGGCCTGCTCGCTGGCCGCCCAGCCGCGCTGCTCTGCACTGTCGGCGGCCCGCATAACCGCCGTGCGCGCCTCCGCCGGAAGCGCATTAAAGCGTTTGATATTCACTAGCACAATATTCTTCGGGTACCACGCATTAATCTCGTAGTAGTAACGAACGTGATCCCAGACGCGGTTTTCGACGCCAGTAACAGCAGACGTGATCATGCTGTCTACACGCCCTTCCGCCAGAGCCTTACCGACATCCACCATTGCCACGTTGACCGGTGTTGCGCCGAGCAACTGCGCGATGCGAACCGTCGTATCGTTGTAGGTGCGCATATTGGAGCTGCGAAAGTCCTTGGCGTCAATGATCGGTCGCTTTGAATAAAGCCCTTGCGGTGGCCACGGCACGGCGTAGAGAAGTTTCAGTCCTCGTACCGCAAGCAGTCGCTCCATCGTGGGCCGTTGCAGTGTCCACAGCCGACGTGCGTCCGGATAGCTGCCAACGACGAAGGGTACCGAGTCTGCGCCGGCCAGACTCAAGTCCTTGACCATACTGGTCATGATCGTCTCGCCTGCGTCAACACGGCCCTCCTGTACCGCCTGTCGCACGTCATTGAGCGACACCAGACTGTTGCCGGGGTAAATTTCAATTTTCAGAGCGCCCTCTGTCGCTCGTGCCACGTCATTGGCAAAGGCCGTGATATTTTGCGTGTGAAATGACTCGGCCCGGTAACCTGTTGCGAGTTTCCACACGACATTGGGTTGTGCCGCGGTATTTTGGGCAAAGCCCGCCCCAGCCACCAGCAAAGTGGCGGCGAATGTAGCCAGTTTCATAACGCTCTCCTGAGAGTGGACGGTTAGTGAACGTTGCTTGCTGCACTAGCCTTTCAGGTCAGTGACAAACATCATGCCGGGTGCGTGGGTGACACATAGCGGAATGCGACTTTTCTGGGCAACCCACTGCGGCGTCACACCGCACGCCCAAAAAACAGGAACTTCGTTTTCTTCAATAGCGACCGGATCGCCGTAGTCCGGTTTGGCGAGATCCACGATGCCAATCTCTGAAGCGTTGCCAACGTGCACTGGTACACCGTGAGCGACAGCAAATCTGCCAGAAATTTCCACAACTCTGGCGACATCGCTGCTCTTGATCGGTCGCATGCTGACGACCATTTCGCCATGAAACATTCCGGCAGGGGCGCAGGGGATATTGGTGCGATACATCGCCACGTTGCGGCCCTGCTGCACATGGCGTAGCGGGATGCCTGCTTCCGCTACTGCAGCCTCGAACGAGAAGCTGCATCCAATCAAAAAACTCACGAAATCGGGTTGCCAAAGGTCGACAACGCTTTTGCGCTCGCCAGCAAACTCGCCATCACGATAGAGACGATAAAGCGGAATGTCGGTGGCGATATTGGCGTCATGCGCACAAGCCGGATGGACGCTGCCCGGCTCGAGTACTTCAATGAGCGGACAGGCTTTGGGATTTCGCTGGCAAAAAAGCAGGAAGTCAAAAGCGTAGGCCTGCGGCACGATCATCAAATTGGCTTGCAGAAAGCCTGGTGCGTGACCCGCTGTCGGCTCGGCAAAACGACCTTCGCGGGCTGCGAGCCGCAACAGTTTGGGTTCACTAAAAATCATGGTCATGACAATCCGTCTTGAATAGCATTCACAGCCCCAGATAGGCCTGTTTTATTTTGTCGTCGTGCAACAAATCCTGGCCTTTGCCTTCCATCACAATGCGTCCCGTCTGGATGACGTAACCGTAGTGTGCGATGCTCAATGCCTTGCTCAGGTTTTGTTCGACCAGCAGTATCGATACGCCTGTCGCATTCACCTGCTGAATCACGTCCAGCACTTTGGTCACAAACTTGGGCGCAATGCCCCACGACGGCTCGTCAAGCATCAGCAGACGTGGCTTGGCCATGAGTCCACGTGCGATGGCGAGCATTTGTTGTTCCCCACCGCTCATGGTGCCCGCGAGTTGCTTCTCGCGCTCTTTCAGAATGGGAAACAGCGAGAACATTTCGTCGACGCTGCTTTTGACTTCGTGATCGTCACTTTGGGTAAAGGCACCCAGCTCCAGATTACGCCGTACGGTCAAGCGCGGGAACAAGCGCCGCCCCTCCGGTACTAGCGACAAACCCAACGGCACCCGCTCGTGTGCCGGTACGGATTGAATGGCCTGTCCGTTGAAAGTGATGCTTCCGGCATGCGCGGCGTTGAGCCCTGCCACCGCTCGCAGCGTGGTCGATTTGCCATTACCGTTGCCGCCCACCAGCGCGACGATGGTGCCCGTAGCCACGCTCATGGTGACGTCCGAAATTGCAAGCACGTCGTCGTACTTGACCATCAGGTTCTTGATCTCTAGATTCATGCGTCACCCAGATAGGCAGAGATGACCTGCGGGTCACTGGAAACCTGCCGTGGCGTACCGTCGGCAATTTTGCGGCCACGATCCAGCACAATGATCTTGTCGGCAATCGGCATGATGCCTTCAAGCACATGCTCGACGATAAGGCTCGAAATCCCTTGGTCACGAATCTTCAGCACCACATCCACGGCCTGTTTTACTTCGGACGGATTGAGCCCGGCCATGACTTCATCAAGCAACAAAATTCGCGGCTGAATGGCCAGCGCCCGCGCCACCGCGAGGCGGCGCTGTTCGCTGATGGTCATGCTTGCTGCAGGCTTGTCGGCGAAGTGTTCGAGATTGGCGAAGGCCAGCCAGCGCATGGCACTGGCGCGCGCATGGCTCACGCTACGCGTGATGAGCATCGCGGCGGTCATGACGTTTTCGCAAGCCGTCATACTGGAGAACGTTCGCGCTATCTGGAACGTGCGAGCCACGCCTGCTCTGGCGCATGCTTCCGGTGATAGTCCCGCGATGTTTTGACCATCAAGCATGATGGTGCCCGACGAGGGTGGGAAGTACCCGGCGACGCAATTGAACAGCGTTGTTTTGCCCGCACCGTTCGGACCGATCAGGCCGACGATCTGGCCCTTGTCTACTGTGAAGCTCACATCTTCATTGGCAGTCAGGCCACCAAAGCGTTTGCTGACATGCGACACGTCAAGCAGATTCATACCTGACCTCCCTTGACGGCAGCAGCGCCCGCAACCTGCGAACTCGATTGTTCAGAGTCCGCGGTGTTGCTCGCTGTGTTGAGCACGCGGCGGCGCAAGATATTTCGCCACCATCCGACCACGCCAGTCGGGTAGAAAACAGCGATAACGATGATGAGCGTCGCGTAAATAATCGTATCGGTACCGCGTCCAGTTCCGCCGAATACGGTGCGCGTCAGTTCTTCGATAGTGGTCAACACGACAGAACCAATGACTGGGCCAAAAAGTGTGCCAACGCCTCCAAGAATGGAGACGAGCGCCATCTTGATCGACAACGCCGTTGACAGCACGGAGTTAGGGTCGATGTAGAGTTCCTTCTGCGCATACAGACTGCCACCGATGGCGGTGAAGAAGGCGCTGATTGATAGCGCGATCTGTTTGTAACGCGCAATATTGACGCCGATGCTTCGTGCGGCATCCGGCTCGTCCTTGATGGCGCGCAGGTAATAGCCGATGTAGCTGCGCTCAATCCACCAGTTCACGGCTAGCGTGATCAGCAACAAACCAAGCGCCAGCCAGTAGTACGGAAGCTTGGTGGCAAAGTTCATCCACAGCCATCCTGTGCGGTCCATGGGTACGTACAACCCTACTGCGGCGCCGCCGTACTCCCATTCCGTGAACCAGATTTGCACCAGTTCAGCGACGGCGATGGTGGCCATTGCAAAGTAGTGGCCCTTAAGGCGGAAGCACGACCAGCCGAAGCCGACACTGAGGATGGCCGCCAGCAAGCCGCCACACAAAACACCGATCCACGGATTGACACCAAATTTCACCAGCATCAGCGTTGAGCAATACGCACCCAATCCGTAGAACGCTGCGTGCCCGAGCGACACCTGACCCGCGTAGCCGCCGACGATGTTCCATGACACCCCGAGCTGCGCGGCCATCAACACGAGAATCGCCAGATTCAAATAGGATGCGCTTTGCACCACGGCCGGTATCACCAGCGCCGCAGCAAGACACACCAGCGAAATGGCCACAGCCTTCATGCGCGTTGTCGTGATCATGCTTTACCCATCAGGCCCTGTGGGCGAAACATCAGCACCGCAAGGAAGAGCACCAGAACGATGGCGAGCTTGTACTGC
>JANXNO010000164.1 GCA_025354075.1 Burkholderiales bacterium
GCCATCATTGCGCGCAACGTATTTGGCTTTAACAGCCCGTCGTGGATGCCCGACGGCAAGGCGGGCGCGTACGCGACGCGAACCACGCTGCCCGCACTCAAGGCGTTCGTAGATAGCGGTTGCACGCCCCCCGTTTTCACCACCCCAACGGCTGACCAATTCGCGGCATCTCGTTTTTTGATTCAGTCAACGTTTGGGCCAAGCCGCGCTGACGTCGCATCGTTTCTCGCCCTGCCCGGTGCCGACACGGCGGCGCGCGCGTCTAATTGGGTGAACAACCAGCTCACGCTGACACGCCCGAATACACACTTTCAATACATTCTGGATCGCAAGGCCGAATACGACGTCAACGCGCAAACGTTTGGCAATGAAATCACGCGCGAAGCGTTTTGGGGTCAAGCGTTAAAAAATCAAGATCAGTTGCGGCAGCGCCTCGCGTTCGCACTTTCCGAGGTGTTGGTGGTGTCTTCAAACGGCGGCTCCGGCAACGTGTTTGACTTGGCAGCCTACCTCGACTTGTTGGCCGACAACAGCTTTGGCAATCACCGTGACCTGCTCTACAAAATGGCGATGTCGCCCGCGATGGGGTCATACCTCAGCCATTTGCGCAACGATGGCGGTAGCGCTAATCCGAACGAAAACTTTGCGCGCGAAATACTGCAACTATTCGGTGTGGGTTTATTTGTACTCGGCCCTGATGGCGAAAACGTTCTCTCAAACGGGCAACCCATCCCCGCCTATGACGAAAACACCGTCAAAGGCTTCGCCAAAGTGTTCACCGGCCTGTCTTACGATGACCACTACACCGGTACCGACGGCTATGGTGACGTCCACCCCTCTTGGTACTGGACTCCAGATCGGGACGATCTGGGCGCTAATTTTCCGCCTGAGCCTGCGGGTTGGGCGCGGCCTATGGTGCCTTTTCCGGGTCGCCACAGCGCGCTGCCCAAACAGCTATTGGGCTACAACTATGCGAGCCCAGTGAACATGGGCTCGGCGGTGGCTGCATGTACTAACGCTTTACAGTTTGCCAGTCCGCCGCCGGTAGCGCCCTTGACAGGACCGCTATTGCCTGCAATCGTGACCACCGGCTCCGGCGTGACTACCGGCACCAAGGTAAACGCCGCGCAGGCGTACGCCACGATCAACGCAGCAATCGATAATATTTTTTGTCATCCCAACGTCGGTCCATTCATGGCCAAACACCTTATCCGCTTCTTTGTCACGTCAACCCCGACCCTCGGTTATGTGAGCCGCGTATCTGCGGTGTTTAATAACAATGGCAGCGGCGTACGCGGTGACATGAAAGCCGTGATGCGTGCGGTTCTGCTCGATACCGAGGCATTGGGCCCCATTGCCGCTATCGATACGGTTAACCCGTCAAAGGTGGGCAAACTGAAAGAACCGATGTTGCGTTTGAGCGCGATTTTCCGAGCGTTCAACACCACCTCCGCTTCGGGCCGCTATCAGCTGCTCTATAACCTTGACGGCGTTGAGTACGGCATCAGTCAGGCGCCACTGCAGTCGCCGACGGTCTTCAACTATTTTCATCCTGAATTTTCGCCGCCCGGCCCGGTAGCAAACGCTGCTGCCGTAGCGCCCGAGTTCGAAATTACCACCACCACCGCCATCGCTTCCACCCAAAATTATTTTGGCAGTCTGGTATCGAACAGCGACGGCAACACCTCGTTTACAAACAACCTGATCGGGTACTACGGTTGCAACACCAACACCGTCAGCAGCACCAACGCGCAAACTGCGACGCGACAGCACTGCTTATTTGGCGACCTGTCTGACCTCTACGCACTTCACGCTGACAGCGCTGCCATGTTCGATTATCTAAATCTGGTGCTGATGGGGGGAACCCTGAGCACGCCAAATCGTGACTCTCTGGTGACTGCACTCAACAACACCTTCGCGACGACGGCTGCACCTGTGCTCGCGGGAAATCCGCCCACAGCGTCGCAACTCACCACCTACAACAACGCGCTGACCTCGTGGCAACAGGTTAAACGCAATCGCGTGAAAGCCGCGCTCTGGCTTGCCGTGCATACCCCCGAATTTCAGATTCAACGATAGGCGGCCACCCCATGAACTTCAAAAACTTCCAACAACGCCGTGATTTTCTTAAGGCGGCCAGCACCGTTGCAGTCAGTGGCGGCATGCCCGTGCTGGGCGCACTGAGCAACGTCGCACAGGCGGCAGGCAACACTTCACCGACCCAGGTCGACGTGAACTACAAAGCTATCGTCTGCGTATTTTTTTATGGCGGACAAGACAATTCCAACGTGTTGGTGCCCTACCAAGACGGCAACGCGGCAGGCACCGGTACTGCCGCCACGACTGCGGAATTCAACGCCTACGCTCAGGCCCGATCAAACTTCACCACTGCCAACCCAGGTGGTGATCCGCCCGTTCAAAATCCGGCCAACAACAACGGTAATCTTGCCTACACGCGCGCGCTGCTGGCAGCCACTGCGCTGCCTGCGACCACTGCTAACAGCCTCACGGGCACACCGAACCCGACCTCGGCGGGATGGACAACCAACACCTACGGACGGCAGTTTGCGCTGCATCCGAACTACGCCGAACTGAAAGCGATTTACGCTACTGGCAAACTCGCTGTTATCGCTAACGTCGGACCGCTCGTTGCACCCATCAATCGCGCGCAGTGGTACACCAATACCGGCGGCGCTCGCCCCGTCAATTTGTATTCCCACGATGACCAGCAAAAAGGCTGGATGAGCGGCACTGCCAACGTCGCCAACCCATCCGTGGGTATTGGCGGTCGCATCGCTAATCACCCCGCTATCGTCGCACTGAACGGCAACGCACTGGTGTCTACGCAAATTTCAGTTGACGGCATCAACACTTTCATGCTGACAGATTTGAGCCCATCAACGACCGCCATTCCGTACCAGGTTGGCACGGGGTCGGTGGGGCGCCTGCAAACGGCAACCACTACGCCGATCTGGACGACGGTTGGCACGGCGACCTGCAACACCAGCAGTACGTTCATGTCGGCCAATGCTACTTCTCCTTACTGTATTTCGGGTGGCCCGATTGCAGTGAGCAATGGCTATTCGGGTTACAGCCTTCTAAAAGGTGCGATCAACGCGCGGGTGTTGCCCACTGCAAGCGAAGGCAGTTCAATCTATAACGATCAGTGGCGCCAGACGATGCAGCAGTCCATCGCGACTCAGGCCGCCATTTCGACCGCCTTTATCAATAGCCCACCGACTGAGGACATCGTCGGACCGTTCGTTAATGTCGTCGGATCAGGCAGCACCTACAACTCACTCGCCGCACAATTGCGCATGGTGGCGACGATGATTCGTGCGAGCAACCAGCTTGGGCAAGGCGGTGGCCCGATGAAGCGCCAGGTATTCTTTGTCGGCATCGGCGGCTTTGACACGCACGGCACTGAGTTCTGGACCAATAACCCCTCGCTCAACGGCCAGATCAGCAAGGCGATTAACGCCTTCTGGACGGCGATGGGTAACGTTGCTGTCGTTGGCGGTGCCGTGGGTGAAACCGCACAAAAACATGTGACGTTATTTACGGCCACCGACTTTGGGCGGACGCTTGACTCCAATAGCAAAGGCTGTGATCACGGGTGGGGCAGCCACCACATTGTGTTGGGTGGGGACGTCAAGGGCGGCTATATCTATGGTCAAGACCACAACATTACTGCCACGACTGCGGGCACGTCGACTTGGCTCGGAACCCCCACTAACCGCGATGACTTGACGGCGGGCGCTGTTCCTCGCATCGGCCTGCCGCCGAATCGCTACAGCGCACCTAACACGGTAGGTGCGGGTTGTAACGGCCTCAACCATTCGCTGGATCGGGGCGAAATGCTGCCAACCACCTCAGGCGACGCAGTAATCGCAACCATTGCCAAATGGTTCGGCGTGCCTCAGGCCGATTTGACCGGGCCGACTGGCGTATTCAGGACGCTGGCAACTGCACACCCTAACGGCTACGACATGGGTTTTATGGCGTAGAGACAAACAGCGTCGGCCTTCAATGCCGTCAAAGCTCAACGCGCAGTCGCTGCCGCAGAGCTACACCAGGCCGACGCGAGTAAGACAGGGGAAGGTACCGGATTCGGTGCCAGCGTCGCCTGTTGAAGGGCAAAAACTGAACACAACCTGCCACCACCACAGGTCACAGTGCTTCGATAAATGATGGAAAAAACTGATGCGAATAAATACTTGCGCCCTTCGAAAACTCTTCAGTAAGCTGATGACGGTGCTGGTAGTTTTGGCGCTGCCGACCGGGCACGCGGTCGCACAAAATATCAACAATGGAAAGCTTCTCTATTCCACGCCGCTTGTAACGGGACAATTAAGCTGTAGCGCTGGTGCGTGTCATGGTCCCAATCCGCTTGGAAATCAGAACAAAGTTTTGCTCGCTGCTAATAATCCTGGCGCGATTGGCATCGGTATCAGCTCGGTGCAGCAAATGGCTTTCCTTAAAAATAATGTGACAGGCACCCAGCTCCAGGATATCGCTGCGTACATCGGCAATCCAGGTGCCGCCAGCGGTTCCCCCGTTGCGCAGGTTTCGCCGAGCGCGCTTACCTTTGCTTCAACGGTGATTGGCGCCAGCTCGGGTGCACAACAATTCGCCATCGCCAACGCCGGCACAGCGGCGCTCACAGTAAGCGGCGTAAGCAGCAACAGTCCCGATTTTTTAGTAACGAATGCCTGTGCGACGGTCGCGGTGGGGGCGAGCTGCAACGTATCGGTCACCTTCGCGCCCAACACAGCTGGCGCACGCAGCGGCACGATCACGGTTAGTCATAATGCCAGCGGTGGCATTAGCACGGTCGGCGTTAGTGGCACGGCTACCGCGCCTGTGGTGTTGTCACCGGCCATCGCAGTGTCGCCGTCGTCGCTCGATTTTGGCCCGGTGAGTGCAGGATCACTTTCAGGCGCGCTGCCTGTTACGGTTAGCAGTGTCGGCATGGCACCGTTGACGCTGACATCACTCGCCATCGCTGGCAGTAATTTTGCGGTGATAGGTGGCACCTGTACTGTGGGCACTGCTATCGGTGTCAACGGCAGTTGCACCATCGTCGCCCGCTTTGCTCCCGATGCAGCTGGCGGGCAAACAGGCACACTCACCCTCAATCACAACGCAAGCGGACCACCCGTAACGGTGAGCCTCTCCGGAACAGGCGTGGGCCTGACATCAACGACGACGAAAAGCATGGTTGAGTATTTATATGTGCCGCTGAATTATTTCTTTATTACATCGCGCGATTCGGACAAACTACTGCTTGACACGGTTGCAACCTTTCAGCGTACAGGTCAGAGTTTTCCGGTTCTGGCGGCTCGTGAGGGTGACGCCAAAAGCATTACTCGCTTTTTCTTTGACAAGGTTGCCGTTCAAGCCTCGCGGGGCAGCCATTTTTATACCCTGCTTGATGAAGAAAAAGCTCTGCTCGCTGCGGCCAATCCGACCAACGCGGCGACCGCGGGACTCCCGCTGAATGAGGGCGTCGATTCTTGGGCTTTTCTGCCTCTGGTCACCGGCCCTGGCGGGTCGTGCGCGAGCGGTCAAACACCGGTATTTCGCCTGTTTCGCGGCAACGTCCGGTTCCCGGATGACCCGAACCACCGCTTCACCGTGAGCACCTCGATCTACAACGAGTATGTTGCGTTGGGCTGGGACGGCGAAGGTGTGCGTTTTTGCGTGCCGTCGCAATAGGTTTAGCCGCAGCGTTTTAAGGTAGCAGCGTCAGCAGATAGTTTTCGATTGTGGAAGGCGCGGCTGCTGTGGCCGCAGCACGATTTGTGAGTGCCGTACCGCGCAGCCCAAGCAGATAGCGCAACACCAAAAGCCCGTCGGTGGTCGCCTTCACACTGCCATCTCCGTCGATATCCAGCGCGTTGCCGAGCGACGTGATGTAGCTGCTGATTGCAGCAGCCGAGCGCTCCGCACCGACGCCGCTTGCTGACGCAGTCAACGCGCCGTCCCTCAGCCCAAACAAGTGCCGCAACAACAGCACGCCGTCGGTCGCTGCTTCAAAGGTGCCATCGTTATCCACATCAAGACTGGGCACAAAACTCCCCGCCGTAAAGGTCGCGGTCAGGGTGGCGTTGGTCGCGGGCACTGCATACGTGTGACTGCGCGCCCCCGCATCCGACCAGCCTGAAAAACGCAGGCCGCTCGTACCGCGATTCTGGTCGCCGACGGCCACCGGCAATAGCCATCCCGCCCACGCCGTGACAGTCGTTCCCGCGACAACCGTATTGCCTCCGTTAACGCGCAGTCGCGCGCCGCTCGCCTGTGGTTGCGGCAGCGCGGCGAGTGTCAGCATGATCTTGCGTGGCATCACGTTTTGCG
>JANXNO010000169.1 GCA_025354075.1 Burkholderiales bacterium
AAGCCGCGCGCGATACGCCTCGTATGCCGCCAGTGAGTCGAATGAAATCAAACCCCACGCAATATCGTTAGTACCTTCGTCGGGCAAGAAGTAGCCCATCAAATGACCACCGCAACGCGGGATGATGCGGCCCCAGTTTTCAGCGTAGGCGCGGAAAGCCTCCTTCTGAAACGGGTCGATTTGAAAGCGCGTGCCCAGCCTGTCCTGAATCGAGAAAGATCATGCCCATCACCTGCTTCATCCGCTATCAAATCGACCCGTTTCAGAAGGAGGCTTTCCGCGCCTACGCTGAAAACTGGGGCCGCATCATCCCGCGTTGCGGTGGTGATTTGATGGGCTACTTCTTGCCCGACGAAGGTACTAACGATATTGCGTGGGGTTTGATTTCATTCGACTCACTGGCGGCATACGAGGCGTATCGCGCGCGGCTTAAAACCGACGAGGATGCCATGCGCAATTTCGCGCTGGCGCAAACGCAAAAGTTCATTCTGCGCGAGGAGCGCACCTTCCTGCGCGGCGTACTCAATACACTGGCGCAACCCGCCATCGCGCAGTAACCGACGTACCGCCGCTCAAGTTTTGTGAACGACACCACCGCCATCGCAATCTGGATCACGCTCGCATTCACTGCAGCGGGCTTCGTCAAAGGCGTCGTTGGCATGGGCTTGCCGACGGTGGCGATTGGTCTGCTCAGCATCGTCATGGCACCGGTGTCTGCGGTCGCCATTCTGGTGATTCCCTCGCTTGTGACCAACGTCTGGCAACTGTTCGCGGGACCACAATTTGCAGCGCTGGCACGACGATTTGCCAGCATGTTGCTTGCGGTATGCGTCGGAACGTTCATGGGCATCGGCGTGCTAACAGGTCCGTCCTCTTCAACGGCGGGTGCGGCGCTCGGCGCGGTGCTGGTTGCGTATGGACTATTTGGACTGTTCGGTCGCGCGTTCACCGTAGCCGCGCGCGTTGAACCGTGGCTGTCGCCGCTGATCGGTCTCGCCACGGGCCTGATCGCGGGCGCGACAGGGGTCTTTGTTGTTCCGATGGTTCCCTACCTCAACTCGCTGAGCCTCGCGAAGGACGATCTCATTCAGGCGCTCGGTCTGTCGTTCACCGCGTCCACCCTCGCATTGGCCGGAGCACTGGCCTTCAAGAACCAATATCAAATGCCCGTGATCTGGAACTCCATGCTCGCCGTGCTGCCTGCGCTGGCGGGTATGTACATCGGCCAACGGGTGCGCGACAAATTGCAGCCTGCGGTGTTTCGCCGTTGGTTTTTTATCGGACTGGTCGTGCTTGGCGCATACATGCTGGCGCATGCCGTGTGGTCAAAATAGCGATGGCAATCAATTCACAGCGCAGCACACCCGAACCGCGTTATGCGCGCACTGCCGCGATCATCGCTGATCCGTCACGGGCGCGCATGCTGGCGCTGTTGCTCGGCGGCGAGGCGCGCTCGGCGGGCGAGTTGGCGCGCGCCGTTTCGATCACGCCGCAGACGGCAAGCACGCATCTGACGCAGTTGCTCGACGCGAATCTGGTGACGTTGCGCACGCAGGGACGACACCGTTATTTCACGCTGGCCGATGCGGATGTAGCGCACATGCTGGAGGCATTGTCGTTGGTCGCTGAGCGTGATGAAGTGCAGGCGCGGTGGAGCACCGCAGCCTACAAACCGCTGAAATATGCGCGCAGTTGCTTCTGCCATTTGGCAGGCGAATTAGGTGTGCGGCAGCATGATGCGCTGATGGTGCAGGGCGTACTGGTTGGGGACGCGGACGGCGCGCTGAGGTTGAGCGAAGATGCTGCCACGTGGTTGCACGACGCGGGCTTTGACGATGACGCGATTGCCTCGCTGCAACGTGACAGTGTGAAGAAACGCTTCGCCTACCCTTGCATGGATTGGTCCGAGCGACGGGAGCATTTGGCGGGGGTATTTGCGACGAAACTGCTCGCGCACTACGTCGAAACGGGATGGTTACGAAAAGACAAAAACAGTCGCGCGTTAACAGAGACGGCGCGAGGCGTTGGCGCGTTGCCGAAATTGTTTGCCAACGCGTAGTTGACGCTACACCTTTACAACTAAACGCCCATTTAAATTGGGCTTAGGGCATTAAAAGCTTATTTATCGACTATTTGCGTAAACAGCCGATTGCCCCAACGCGATGAGGCTTTCGGCCTGAAGCTGCACAAGGTTTGCAAGACAAATCAACCCAGTAGTTTCGACGGGGCATGTCGATGCACATCATGCTCGACAATGCCATCCGCAGCCGACGGCCGATCGAGCCACTCTGGATGTGCGAGCGTGTTCATCGTGTCGGTATAGCCTGCGTTCAGATGGTCGCGCATCGAGTTGGGTGAAAACTCGTAATCTTTGCTGTCACCCGCGTTCTTTTTGCCTTGATAGATGAGCTGAATCAGGTTGACCACGCCGATATCTGCGTAGTTTTCCATGAGCTCGCGCTCGCCCGGTTGCAGCAGTTTGGCTGGTACGCGTTTCAGCGCGTCAGCGAGCTTTGCCCGCAGCTTCAACACACGTTTGAACGACGTCGTCGCCTCGCGCGTTCGACTTGAATAGGTGATGTCTTTTTGCCGTGCCATGACCTGCGCCATTTGTCGCGGCACCTCACCTAATGCACTGAACAAATCGACCTGAAACACCAATGTGCGCAGATCGTCTTCCTGGTCGAGCAGATGCTGCAGGGGCGTGTTGGACACGATGCCACCGTCCCAGAAATATTCGGTACCAATCTTCACCATCGGCAGCGCGGGCGGCAGCGCGCCGCTCGCCATGATGTGCTCCGGCTCGATGCGTTCCACCGTTGTATCGAAGAATTGATTGTTGCCGGTGCGCACGTTAACCGCACCGACCGACAGCCGCGTTTCGCCGTTGTTCAGGCGGCCGAAATCGACGAGTTTCAACAGTGTTTTGCGCAGCTCGCTGCTGTCGTAAAAACTGGTCGAGCCCGATGCGTCCGACGGCAGCAACCACGGGTTGATCATGCGCGGTTTGAAGAAGCCAGGCTGGCCCATCGCGATTGTCATCCACGCGCTGGCGACCGTTGACCATTCACGCATCGGATTGGCGGACTGTTCGAACGGCCAGATGGGGCGACCGGCCACCAGCGACCAGAATTCCTCCAGTTTCGCGACGCGATTTTCTGGCGCGTTGCCAGCGATGATCGCGCCGTTGATGGCACCGATCGAGACGCCACAAACCCAGTTCGGCATGCACTCGGCTTCAGCCAACGCTTTGTACACGCCGACCTGATACGAACCCAACGCGCCGCCGCCTTGCAACATGAGCGCGACGCGCTCGTAGCGCGCTGCCTGCCTGGCGATAGAGGCTGTTTTTACTGGAGGGTTGGTGCTCATTTTGCGACCGCCGAATCCGCTAAATAATCGTGAACCACTTCACCCAGACCGAGCGTCAAATCCGCCACAAAATGCAGCGCTGAAACCACCTCCAGCACCGGCAATTTCGCGACATCCGCCATGACGTGTTGGTACAGTTCCAGCGCTGCGGGTGATGTCCACGCGCCCTTCACCTGAACGTCTTCGAGGCGATAACGCACCAGTTCAAGAATGCGCGGCGTCGCATCGACATGCGGAATAATTTTCAGCAGATAGCTCGGCGATTGCAGCGATTTCGTCAGCACCCCAGTCGCCGCTGCATCGAGAATGTTGTGCTTGTAGCCCATGGTGCCCGCTGCGCACAGCTGGCTGCCGTAATGCAGGGTGCCGACGATCACGTCGCCTTCGTGCACGATCTTCGGGCTCGCGAGCTTTTTTGGAAAGCCCCACAGCTCGCGACCACCGGCAATCGGCGCGTCATCATCGAGATACATCGAATGCACGTAGCTGCCGTGTTCACCGTTGTAGGTGACCGGAATCACCTGCCCGGATTCGGTGTAGTCGCCGAAGCCCGTGGAATCCGGCATACGGATGAATTCGTATTTGACGATGGGCTCGGCAATCTGCAACGGCTCGGGCACGACGGCTGCGAGTGCCGCCGGATCGGTGCGATAGCTGATGATGATGTATTCGCGGTTGTAGAACCGGTACGGCGGTCGAGGAAACGACGGATTGGTCAACGGCATCGCGAACGCTTGTTCGCGCACTTGATCGATTTTCATGATGCGGTTAAAGGCAGAAAATTACTGTGCCGTCCAGCCGCCATCAGCAGCCCACGCGACACCGCGAATGTTGTCCGCAGCCGGTGAGCACAGGAACACCGCGAGGCCGCCCAACTGCTCAGGCGTGGTGAATTGCAGGGACGGCTCTTTTTCGCTTAGCAATTCCCTGCTGGCCTGTTCGACGGGAATGCCTTCTTTCACCGCACGATCATCAATCTGCTTTTGCACCAGCGGTGTCAACACCCAGCCGGGGCAGATGGCGTTAACGGTGATGCCGGTGGTTGCTGTCTCCAACGCGACCACCTTGGTCATGCCAACGATGCCGTGTTTGGCGGCGACGTACGCCACCTTTTGTGCCGAACCGACCAGGCCGTGCGCGGACGCAATGCTGATCACACGGCCCCAGTTTTTGGCGCGCATACCGGGAATGGCGAAGCGCATCGCGTGAAACGCTGCGCTCAGGTTGATGGCGATAATCGCATCCCATTTTTCCGGCGGGAACGATTCAATCGGCGCGACGTGCTGAATGCCGGCGTTGTTGACCAGAATATCCACACCGCCAAATTCGGCGTTGGCGTAAGTGATCATCGCCTCGATCTCGGCGGGCTTGCTCATGTCGGCGCCGTGATAGCCGACCTTGACGCCAAGCGCCGCGACCTCTGCCTTCGCGGGCTCGAACTCACCGAAGCCGTTAAGAATGATGTTCGCGCCCTGTTTGGCCAGCTCCAGTGCGATGCCGTGGCCGATGCCGCTGGTGGAACCGGTAACGAGGGCAATTTTTCCGTGAAGCATGTTTTTATTCCTGACAGAGTTGGGGGAGGAGGCGTAAATTGGCAGCGTAAAACATCGATTCGGGTCGTTGCAAGCCGTGAAATCTAGTGTTGATGCAAGCAAATGCGGGGCCAGTGCCGGGCGCAGAAGCGTCCGGCTTTCAGCACCGTATGGCAACGTTCTATCTCGGCATGGCTTGCGTGAGCCTGACCATCACCGTGACGCGCCACCGTCGCAAAACCCGGATACATCTTTTGCGCTCAATGCCCATTCTATATGGGCATCGAGCTCCATTTACCCATAAATCGACTATTGACAAAAACGTGGACTTAGCCTCTATTGGTGAGGCGTTACAGACAAAAGCTGCCTAACCGTACAACCATTTATGCGCAGATCGATGCGTGTCCCGAACCGACCGTCGCCACAGCGTCACAAAGCCGCAAGAACATTCTGCCTCTCATGCGATGCAGGTTGTGTCGCCACGTTTTTGACGGGAGTGATGAATGGTTCGCGTCAGCGCCTTGCTGCTTCTTTTTGCCGCCTGCTGCTCGGGCGCACTGCCTGTGATGGCAAAGGATATTGTGGTGACACAAACGCTCGATCTATCGGGTTTGTCCAACGTAGGCAAGGATTTCTCCAACGGCATCCGTACCTATTTTGACGCGGTGAATGCGCGCGGTGGCGTGCGTGGCCGACGCATTCAATTTGTACAACTGGATGACGCCGGGCGCGCGTCCGATGCGATGCTCAACATCGAAAAGCTGCTGCAGGACAACGAGGTCGACGCCATGATTGCGCCGACCAGCGAGGAAACGTTGCTCGCGGCGGCGAGCGCGCCGCGCCTGCGTGCATCGGCGCTGCTACTGATCGGCGCGCCGACTGGCACCGATCTGGAACGGGCCAAAATCACTGCTCGGGTCATGCCGGTGCGTGCCACTTATCGCGACGAAGCGCGGGCGCTGCTTGACCACCTGAAGACATTCAGCGAGGGCCCGGTGGCGCTGGTGCGGGGCGACGGACCGGATGCCGGGGCGTGCGTGCTGGCGCTGCGTGAAGAGGCCGCTGCACGCAATCTGGCGCTGGCATTCGACGGCACAGCAACGCAGTGGTTGCAGCGCGCGCCACCCAGAACCTCGGCGGCGGCGCTGGGCGCTGTGGTCATCGCTGGTGATGCGCTAGGTGTGGCCGCCTCGCTGCAGCAGGCGCGCAAGACAGTACCGATGGCCGCAGTGGTTGGCTTCTCGACGGTGGATCACCGCACCTTGATCGAGATCGCCGGTGCGTCAGCAAAGGGCATGCTGATCACGCAGACCGTGCCGCCGCCCGGCAAAACGATTCATCCCTTTCAACGCGAGCATCGCGCCATGATGAAGCAATATCGCGACGAGCCGCCAACCCAGCACACGCTGGAGGGCTATGTGGTGGCAAGGCTGCTGGTCAGCGCGCTGGAGCGGGTGGAGGGCGAGCCGACTGCGGTCAAAGTGAGCGCTGCGTTGCGCGATGTGCCGCCCATTGAATTCGGGCCGATGCGGGTGAGTGGCCGGAGCGCAGGCGCGGCTAACCGCTACGTCGACATGACCGCCATTTCAAGTAAGGGCGGACTGGTGGAATAGTGTGGCCAGTGCTCAGTCAAACTTGAACGCAGTGGCCAGCGACTTGAGCGCGTCATCCATCTGCCGATGGCCGGCCACAGTGAGCGCAGCGGCCATTGGCAGCACGATCACGATCATCGCTACCGACAACGTCACCCACATGTCACACTCCTGCAATATGCTTCAGTGTTTGCAGCGTAGAGTGGCCTCGTGACACTACTAAGACAGTCAAGCATTCCTCTGGCCGCAGTTGATCTGGGCTCCAACAGTTTTCGACTGCTGATTGCCAAAGAGGAGGGCGGGCAGATTGTGCCGATCAGCACCCATCGCGAGGGCGTGCGGCTGGCGGGTGGCCTGAATGCGGATAACCAGCTGTCAGAGGAGAAAATTGCCGAGGCCTGCGCGGCCTTGGGCCGCTTTCGCGAACGCCTGGCCAGTATCGCAGCCGAGCGGGTGCGCGCGGTGGCCACCAGCACCTACCGCGTGGCGAAGAATGCCGGGGAGTTGCTGCGACGATCCGAAGACGCGCTCGGGCTGCCGATTGACATCGTGTCCGGCCCCGAGGAGGCGCGGCTGATTTATCTCGGCTGTGCGCACACGCTGCCGTGGAGCGAGCAGGAACGACTGATTGTCGACATCGGCGGTGGCTCCACCGAGTTCATCGTGGGCCGTCGCTATGAGCCCGAATTGACGGAATCGTTTCACCTGGGTGCGGTGACGCTGTCGCAGCAGATTTTTCCTGGAGGCACGGTCACGGCCAGCGCCTTTCGCAAGGCCGAGGTGTTCGTGCGCTCACGGCTGGAGGTGCTGCAGAAGCGATACAAACAGGGCTGGGACGTCGCGTACGGTTCATCCGGCACCATCCGCGCGATCTATGAGATCGTCACAGAAAACGGCTTCGGCGACGCCATCACGGTTGACGCCATGCTCAAGCTGAAAACAGCGCTGATTGAAGCGGGGCAAATGAACCGCATCGAACTCGCTGCGCTCAAATCAAGCCGCGCACCGGTACTGCCCGGCGGGCTCGCCATCCTGCTGGCGCTGATGCAAGAGTTAAACGTGGTGACGATGGAGCCGTCCGAAGGTGCGCTGCGCCTTGGCGTCGTTTACGACATGTTACATCGCTCTGAAACGCCGTCCAGCGCCGATCCGCGCGCGATCACGGTGACCCGGCTGCAGCGACGTTATGGCGCAGATCTGGAGCAGGCACGGCGCGTGGAAGTGCTCGCGCAATCATTCTGGAAACGCATGGACGGACCTGCGCCCGACGCGCTGCTGTCATGGGCGTCTGCCCTGCACGAAATCGGAATGGCCATTGCGCACGAGGACTACCACCGGCACTCTGCCTACGTGATCGAGCATTCCGACATTTATGGATTTTCTGAGCAGGAACGGGCCGCACTAGCGCTGCTGGTGCTGGGTCATACCGGCTCGCTGAAAAAAATTGACCGTGAGGCGCTGTCACGCAAGTTGCTGGCGCGGCTGATGTGTCTGCGTCTGGCTGCGCTACTTTGTCATGGTCGCGTCGACGAAGCGCCGGGCGCAACGCTCGCGGCCAATGCAGATGCGTTTGTGCTCCAGCTCAGCGCGAACTGGCTCGCAGAACATCCATTGACCGCGTTACTACTGGACGAAGAAGTTTCGCGCTGGACGAAGTATGGCGTGTCGCTGTCGTTGAAGGCGCGCTGACAAGACAAAAAAAAAGACCTGCACAAAGCAGGCCTAGCGGGGGACTTGTAACGAGGTGGCTTGCAGGCACATCAGCACTGTTGCTGAATATGCCCGCTCCATCGGGAGGATGATGACGGCCTTCCGTGCATTGCCCCGTGCAACGATGTTGTGCAGTGAGGCAATGAACGGGCCGTGAAACCACCTGCGCATTGTTTAGCGCCCATGTGACAGGCTGATGACGACGCTTAGCGACGCACTACTGTCACAGCGGTGTCGCCTTTCCGTCACGTAAATGTCACGCCGCATTTCTACATTGCATAGGGTCATCCTCTGGAGTCGCCCCGCATGCAACCAGTTGCCGCCACAGTCGTCACCAACGTTATCAATCGCGCACCCCGTGTCGCCCCCGGCACCGTGGACGCGCACCTGACTGTACGTCTTGCGTCAAGTAAGTCAGACGTAATCGCCGCGCAGCGTCTGCGCTACAAAGTGTTTTGCGAAGAGATGGGCGCGGACTTGCACCGTCATGACGGGCGCGACGTAGACCAATTCGATGCGTATTGCGAGCACCTGATCGTGACCGACGAGGCGCTGGGCAAAGTGGTGGGCACCTACCGCATCCTCGCGCCGTGGGGCGCGCGTGCCGTCAAACGCATGTACTCCGAAGGCGAATTTCGCATCGACAGCCTGCGCCCCATCGCGCACGAGATTTTCGAGGTGGGCCGCGCCTGTATTCATCCGGCGTATCGCAGCAGCGGCGCGCTGGCACGGCTGTGGACAGCGCTTGGCGCGTATGTGCGCGATAACCGGGTGAAGTATCTCGCCGGTTGCGCGAGCGTGCCGCTCGATAGTGGCTCGCTGAACCTCGGCGCGTTGCGCGCGGAGCTGATGTCCCGGCACCTCGCCCCTGTCGATTTTCGCGTGGAACCGATTCGCGGGTTGCAATCTTTAGGCGATCCGAGCGGAATACGACCCACCGCGCCACCGCTGCTTCAAGGCTACCTGCGGCTGGGTGCATGGGTTTGCGGCGAGCCCGCGTGGGATCCCGATTTCGACAGCGCGGACTTCTTCGTGCTGCTTCCGATTGAGCGCATGGTACCCCGCTACGCGCAACGCTTTCTTGGCACTCACACCGCACAGTAACGCGGCACTTTCCTTTTTTTGAGCTGCGCGGCGAGTTTGTGCAGCAAGTTACGTGTTTCACCCAACGAGAGAATAATCATGTCATCCCTTCCCCTCAATCTTCACCGTCGCCACACGCTTAAATTTCTTGCGGGTGTGCCGATGTTGCCGCTCAGCGGCGTGTCGGTTGCCTCGCTCCTCACGGCATGCGGCAGCGACACCGATGCGGCACCCATCGCTAAATTCGTCTCGGCCTCGTTTGATTCAATGGCTGCGCCTACGCTTGGCAACGCAGCGGCGATGGCCACCACGACGGTCGCATCCAGTCTGAACGTGCTGCTAAGTGACAACACGACACAGGCCTACAAACTCGCCTA
>JANXNO010000208.1 GCA_025354075.1 Burkholderiales bacterium
ATCTGCGGAGCGCTGAAGACGCTAACCGCTGCGATCATTACGGCCAGCATTGCCGCCGTTTCGACGACCGCATTTGCGCAGGCAAAAGACCCGATCAAGGTCGGCATCCTGCACTCTTTGTCGGGCACGATGGCGATCTCGGAAACGGTACTGAAAGACGTGGCCCTGATGGCCCTTGAAGAGATCAATGCCAAGGGCGGCGTGATGGGTCGGAAGCTTGAGCCCGTGGTCGTTGACCCCGCGTCAAACTGGCCGTTATTTGCCGAGAAAGCCCGTCAACTGATCTCGCAAGACAAAGTTGCTGTGACCTTCGGCTGCTGGACGTCGGTTTCACGCAAATCGGTGTTGCCGGTTTACGAAGAGCTGAACAGCCTTCTTTTCTACCCGGTTCAATACGAAGGCGAAGAGCTGTCGAAAAATGTGTTCTACACCGGTGCAGCGCCCAACCAGCAAGCGATCCCTGCTGTTGAATATTTGATGAGCAAAGACGGCGGCTCGGCCAAGCGCTGGGTGCTGCTCGGCACCGACTACGTGTACCCACGCACCACCAACAAGATTCTCCGTTCGTTCCTCAAATCCAAAGGTGTGGCCGATGCCGACATCATGGAGGAATACACGCCGTTCGGTCATAGCGATTATCAAACCATCATCGCCAACATCAAGAAATTCTCCTCAGAAGGCAAGAAGACCGCCGTGATCTCGACGATCAATGGTGACTCCAATGTGCCGTTCTACAAAGAACTCGGCAACCAGGGCCTGAAAGCGACTGACGTGCCCGTCGTTGCCTTTTCGGTGGGTGAAGAAGAGCTGCGCGGTGTGGACACCAAGCCGCTCGTCGGTCACCTTGCTGCATGGAACTACTTCATGAGCTTGAAGAACCCAGCCAATACCGAGTTCACAGCCAAATGGGCGGCCTACGCCAAAGCCAAGGGTATCGCCGGTCACAAGGACAAGCCTTTGACCAATGACCCGATGGAAGCGACCTACATCGGCATCTACATGTGGAAGCAAGCGGTTGAAAAAGCCAAGTCCACCGATACTGACAAAGTGATCGCTGCGATGGCCGGTCAAACATTCAAAGCGCCGGGCGGATTCACCTCCACCATGGACATGAAAAACCATCACCTGCATAAGCCAGTCTTCATCGGCGAAATCAAGGCTGACGGTCAGTTCAACGTTGTATGGAAATCATCTGGCCCAGTTCGCGCTAATCCGTGGAGTCCTTTCATTGCCGGCAACGACAAGAAGAAGGACGTGCCGGACGGCAAGTCAATGTAGTGGTGTTACGTTAGGTTAGGTTAACAGTCGAGTCCTCCGTGGGCCGGGGTATGCAGCATAGGCCGCAACCTCGGTGTTTTTTTGAGCACGAAAAGCGGTCTGTAATTTGTAGGAGCGGCTTGCCGCAACCTGCAGACCGCCATGTTTCGTTGCCTGGTTGGCAAAACAAATCAGTTCGCGACAAGTCGCTCCTACAGCCTCCTGATCGAAGGATATGAACATAAGTTTCAAGCGCTTCTGCACACTACGACTTTTGACAATAGTCGGCATGTGGGTCACCATAAATTCAGCCTTCGCACTCACACCAGAGGCAGCCCGAGCCATCTCTGTCGGCGAAAACGATGACCGCATCAAGGCCCTTAGCGCTGCGCTCACCAAACCCGACCCCGAGCTGTCTCGCCTGATTGACGCGCTGCTCAGCGACTCGGTAAAAATCGCCGGTGACAGGGTGTTGATCGTCACCGATGACAAGGCTATGGACGCTGTATCGGGCGCTGACACGCCGCTGCCCGCTACCGTTGAGGATGTCGTCAACAACAATCGCATGCGCCGCGAAATTGAGGGCGCAAAAGCGTCGCTCGGGCTGTTCTCGGACAGCATCACCAAGCGCAACAACGCCATCACCGAACTCAAAGACTCAGCGGACGAAAGCAAGCTCCCGCTGATCGATCGCGCACTGGCGCAAGAGACCGACGCGTCGCTCAAAGCCAAGCTGGAACAGCTTCGCGCCGCGATGCTTATCGCGTCAAGCGACAAACAAAAACGCCTCACCGCCGTCGCAGCGCTCACCAGCAGCGCTCAACCGAGCGTACGCTCGCTCATGCAGGAGCGCCTGAACGCGGGCGGCGAGACCGATCCCAAAGTGCGCGCAGCACTCACCGCAGGCATCAAGGCGGTTGAGGCCAAACTGGTGTGGGGTGAACGTCTCGGCGTGATCTTCACCGGTATCAGCCTCGGCTCCATTTTGTTTTTGGTCGCACTCGGACTCGCCATTACGTATGGCCTCATGGGTGTGATCAACATGGCGCATGGAGAGCTGCTGATGATCGGCGCATACGCCACGTATCTGGTGCAAAACCTGTTCCGCAAATACCTGCCTGCCGCATTCGACTATTACATCATCGCTGCGATTCCACTGTCGTTTCTCGCGGCGGCGCTGGTGGGTGCAATCCTCGAACGAACGGTGATCCGCTGGTTGTATGGACGACCGCTGGAGACGCTGCTTGCCACGTGGGGTATTTCGCTGATGCTGATTCAGTTGGTGCGCACCGTTTTCGGCGCGCAAAACGTTCCGGTCGAGAACCCGTCGTGGCTCTCCGGCGGCATTACTGTGATGTCCAATTTGACGTTGCCGTACAACCGCATAGCGATCATCTTCTTCGCCTTCTTTGTGCTCGCTGGCGTGTCGCTGCTGATCACCAAAACACGGCTCGGTCTGTTCGTGCGCGGCGTCACACAAAACCGAAGCATGGCCGCCTGCATGGGCGTCAACACGGCCAAGATCGACACCTACGCTTTCGCGCTAGGCGCAGGCATCGCGGGCCTTGCGGGCTGCGCGTTGTCGCAGGTGGGTAACGTTGGTCCCGACCTGGGTCAGGGCTACATCGTTGACTCGTTCATGGTCGTTGTGCTCGGTGGCGTGGGGCAGTTGGCAGGTACGGTGTATGCGGGTCTTGGGCTCGGCGTGCTGAATAAATTGCTGGAAGGATGGACCGGTGCTGTGCTCGCCAAAATCATCGTGCTGGTGTTCATCGTCGTCTTCATTCAACGTCGTCCTCAGGGCATCTTCGCCCTGAAGGGCAGAAGTGCGGAGGCTTGAGATGCGTAGCAAGTTCTCAGGTTCTGAATCCTTAGCTAAAAGTCATTTATTGACAACGCTGGGAGCCGCAATTTCGAAGCCTTCTCCCGCAAGCGGGAGAAGGTGCCCGACAGGGCGGATGAGGGTGGCGCGTCGGTCAAAAGGCGCTGGATGGAAAACTAGCGAACCAATGCTCATGCCTCCCTCTACCCTCACCTCAACCCTCTCCCACCTGCGGGAGAGTGAGCCTGCGAGACACGTGCGATGAACACTGCAACTCTTCCGATGGCTTCACCCGAGAAAACCGGATTTCTGGGCGCATGGGGACGCGTGACATTAGTCGCCGTCATCGCCCTAATCGTAATTGGCATCCCTGCACTCAACCTCGTCGTCCCCGCTAACAGCGCATTCCACCTTTCCGACTACGCCGTCTCGCTGCTCGGAAAAATCATGTGCTACGCCATTTGCGCGCTGGCGATGGATTTGATCTGGGGTTACACCGGCATTTTGTCGCTTGGCCATGGCCTCTTCTTCGCGCTGGGTGGCTACGGCATGGGCATGTACTTGATGCGCCAGATTGGTCGCGACGGCTCGTACAAAAGTGATCTGCCCGACTTTATGGTGTTCCTCGATTTGAAAGCATTGCCTTGGCAATGGATGGGCAGCGACTCATTCTTGTTTCAGATGTTTTTAGTGATTGCGGTGCCAGGATTGCTCGCGTTTGTGTTCGGCTATTTCGCATTCCGTTCGCGCATCAAGGGCGTGTATTTTTCAATCATCACACAGGCGTTGACCTTCGCTGCAATGCTGCTTTTTTCCGTAACGAAACGGGTTTCGGCGGCAACAATGGGTTCACCGATTTCAAACGAATCCTTGGTATTTCAATTGCGACACCGTCGATGCGCGTGACGCTTTGCGTGCTCACAGGCATGGTGCTGGTCGGCTTTTACCTGCTGTCCAAATCCATTATCGCGAGCAAATATGGCCGTGTGTTGCAAGCGATTCGCGACGCTGAATCACGGGTGCTGTTCACCGGTTACAACACGCTTTGGTACAAGCTGTCGATCTGGACGTTTTCCGCAATCATGTGCGGCATTGCGGGCGCACTCTACGTGCCGCAAGTGGGCATCATCAATCCCGGTGAAATGAACCCCGCCGCAAGCATCGAAATCGCGATCTGGACGGCAGTCGGCGGTCGCGCGACGCTGATCGGCCCCATCGTGGGTGCATTTTTTGTGAATGGCGCGAAGAGCTGGTTCACTGTCGCGTTCCCGGAATACTGGTTGTATTTTCTGGGTGCGATGTTTATCGGCGTGACGTTATTTTTGCCGCAAGGTATCGTCGGACTGGTACGCAAACTCGCAAGCAAAGGAGGCAAAGCATGACGCCCGATCTGCTCGAAGAGGGTAGCAAACGCCGCGAGGCTTACATCGCACGGCTGGCGGGCAATCGCGCGACTGGCGAGTCCGGCGGACAAGCCGCAAGCTTTGGGCACGTGGTCACGTCGGATGTGGTGGACACTAGCAACGGCGGCATTTTGTATGTCGACGACATCACGGTGTCGTTCGATGGTTTTCGCGCACTGAACAAGCTCACGCTGAATATCGCCGTCGGTGAATTACGCTGCATCATCGGCCCGAACGGGGCGGGCAAAACGACGATGATGGATGTGATTACGGGCAAAACAAAACCCGATAGCGGTCGCGCATTTTTTGGCACCAACATTGATTTGCTGCGATTACGTGAAAGCGAAATTGCAGGGCGCGGTGTCGGGCGAAAGTTTCAGAAACCCACCGTGTTTGAGCAGTTGAGCGTATTCGAAAACCTCGAACTCGCACTAAAGATGGATCGCCGGGTTCGTGCGTCACTGATGCACAAACTGACTAGCGCGGACACTGACCGCATTGCCGAAATGCTCAAACTAATTCATCTGCGTGACGACGGCGCGCGCACAGCGGGCGACCTGTCGCACGGTCAGAAACAGTGGCTAGAAATCGGCATGCTGCTCATGCAGGACCCCAAACTATTACTTCTCGACGAACCGGTCGCAGGGATGACCGATGAAGAGACCGAGCGCACCGCCGAACTCTTCCTGTCGCTCGAAGGATCGCATTCCTTGGTCGTCGTCGAACACGACATGAAGTTCATCGGTGAACTGGTTAATGGCGGCCAGCGAGAGAAGAAAAAAATCGTGACCGTGCTGCACGAAGGTAGCGTACTCGCGGAAGGCGCGCTTGCGGACGTTCAGGCGAATGAACGCGTGGTGGAGGTGTACCTTGGACGTTAGCGCAGCTTTTGTAGGAGCGGCTTGCCGCGACTTTCGTGACGTCAAAACCATCGTCTTCCATGCATATGTGGGTCGCGGCAAGCCGCTCCTACAAGGACGCACTCATGCTTGAACTAAAAGACGTCAACCAGTATTACGGCGGTTCGCACATCCTGCGCAATGTGTCCATTGACGCCAAAATCGGCGAGATCACGGTCGTGCTCGGGCGCAACGGTGTCGGCAAGACGACGATGCTCAAGAGCATCATGGGTGTCGTGCCGATCAAAGCGGGCAGCATCATGCTCGACGGAGAGCCCATTCACAAGCAAACCTCGTACGAACGCGTGCGCCGTGGCATCGGCTTCGTGCCGCAGGGACGCGAGATTTTTGGTCGTTTGACGGTTGAAGACAACCTGAAAATGGGCCTCGCGTACAAGTCCGCGAGCGCGCAGATGCCGGCGGAGCTTTACGACTTGTTCCCCGTGCTCAGGCAAATGCTCGGGCGCCGTGGCGGCGATCTCTCGGGTGGTCAGCAACAACAGCTCGCCATCGCACGTGCTCTCGCGGCGAATCCAAAATTACTGATCCTCGACGAACCGACTGAGGGTATTCAACCGAGCGTGATCAAGGACATTGGCCGCGTTTTGCGCTTGCTCGCTGATCGCAAAACGATGGCGATATTGTTGGTCGAACAGTTCTACGATTTCGCCGAGGAACTCGCCGATCAATACATCGTGATGGAACGTGGCGAAGTCATTAAACGCGGACGGGGTGCTGATATGGAAGCCGACGGCGTGCGCGGGTTGATGTCCATCTAACG
>JANXNO010000209.1 GCA_025354075.1 Burkholderiales bacterium
TCTCCGTCAGCCTGCTGCGCAACACCTCCCGCATCGCGCAATATCGACAAATCCACCGAAAAGTGCGACCCCATTGCCTGCTGCTGACCTGGAGCCCATGTGACGGCCAACACTTCCGCTTTCAGCTCGCTCCAGTTGATGCGCGACAGCACATCGCTTTCGTATACCAATTCACGCCGCGTCGACTGACCCGCAGTTGTCGGCTCAACCCAAGTCACTTTCGGCACAAAGATTTTCAGGTCTGCGAACTCGGGACGCCTAACCAGCTTATGCGTTTGAGGTAAATCTCCCGGCGAAACATCACCGCTCACGGTAATCGCCAGATCACCCATGCCTTCGCTTTCCAGCGACCTCTTGATACCAGCGACCACGTCGCCCGTGCGCGCGTCGTGACACAACACGTAGCACGCGTCGAGATCAGCGCGCCCTGTCTTTGTCACCTGCGGCTGTCGCAGAATCCGTCCAACAAGCTGTGTCATCGCCGACGGATTTCGCCCCGCCGCCAGCGCACACAGCACGTAGGCGAACGGGCAATCCCAGCCTTCCTGCAACGCTTGCTTGGTGATGATCGCGCGCACTTCACACATAGGTGACAGCAGATCAATATTCTCCGGCTGCTTCAACTCATCTTTTTCGGATGTTTTGATAGCAATCTGCGCCTCGGTGAAACCGAGTTGCAGCAAGTAGGCTTTGGCGTCCTCAGCGTGGATGAATCCTGAATCGAGCATGTCATTGCCGGTGCGTTCGACCTGCACGAGCAAAATGGGTCGCAGATAACGCAACGTCTCGGCCTGCAACTCAGCAGCACTCTGCGCAAGCAGGTTAAGCCTCGCCACACTCGCGGCGAGGCAGCTCTGCCAGTCGGCCCATTGACGTACTTCGACATTGATCGGCAACTTGATCATCTCCGCTTCGTCGAGATCGGTGCCCCGCACATCCACCAATATGTTCGAGCCGCTAATCAACTTTCCGGCCTTCATGCCACTCACGCGCGGCGTCGCTGAAAGTTCCAGCATGAACGACGGATTGAAGCCGTCAATGGTCGACAGCGCGTTTTGCGAATACGCATGATGGCCTTCATCAATCACGACCATCGGACGCAACAGGCGCATCACGTTACCAAGCGAGCTCTTGATGATGGAGCCCTTCTGCGCCTGCGCCTCTGCCGTAGTCGTGCCATACGGCGAGTAAACATCAAGGTTCGGTACCTCAAGCAGTAGCTTCCAGTGCGCCTCAATATCGTCCTCACGCGGCACAAAGCCATGCACGTTGCCACGGTCCCTGAAAAAGCGCAGCGTGTCCTTGCTTTGCCGCGCAGCCGATTGCAGCATCAGCAGCATCACGCACAAATGCGAATCCGTATCCTGCTTCGTCAGGGGCGACGTCTTCTCGAGAGTCTTCACCCGCCCCGCTGCCGCCACGTTCAGCATTTGCCGATACGGATGATCCCGGTTGTTCAATGTCTTAAGCGTTTGCTGATAGATCGCCTCATTCGGCACCACCCACAGCACCAGCCCCGTATGTCGATCAAGGTAGCTGGAAAAAACTCGACCAATACTTGCCGCAGCAAGCAGCGTCTTACCACCCCCCGTTGGCACTTTCAGGCAGACATTGGGAATCGCGTTGCCAGCCCCATCAAATCGCGACGAATGTGGCTGCTCACGAAAGGCCGCTGGCAGCAATGACGTCTTCTGCAACAAATTCCAAGCCCGCTTTGGAAAATCCGCCTCTTTTTGGGCGTACTCCTCCATACCTTCCATCGCGCGCAACTGCCTGACCTTTGCCAGCGACGAAGCGGCATGTTTATTGATTTCAGAGATGTAGGTATCCAGGCTTTCGAGCACCGTCACCTGAAATTTCTTGAGCTGTGTGCTGCCGATCTCATCTGGAGTCGTCACGTTTCGGCGTGGTTCCCAGAACACTTTGCGATCTCGTTCGATCCGCTTCCGGAAATCTTCGGCGAGCGACTCCGACAGATCGAGCACGTCTGTACGGTAAATGATGCCAAGACGCTCAACATCAGCTTCCAGCAATGGCGGCGTAGCAATTCCGACCTGCCATTCAAGGGCCAGATCAATATCGGACTCTCGCCGATAGTCGCCCCGTGCGCGCGAGCCGTACACCCACGCGCGAGCGAGTCCCGGCGTGCGATCAAACAATGCAAACAACTTCGCAACGGCCGTAGGCGCGATTCCAAATGCCCAATCTGCGCCGTGAGCATCGACCGCCAACGACGAAGACCCGGTCACCATGCTCTCGCCAGTCATAACGAGCCGAGCCGTTCATTCAGTCGGTCGAACGCTTCGACGGCATGCCTCCGCACGAAGCTCGCGGTGTTGATCGCGTTGCTTTCGTTGTACGTGTGGCTCGTTTCGTCGCGGCTCGTCTTGATCCGCTCCCAAACGTCAGGGTCGGCGATGAGTTGCCCGATAAACGCCGCCTGCAACACGGGGCGAACCATTTGCGGTACGTTTTCGCCTTGATCTTGCAGCCAGTAAAACATGCTCTTCCACGCCAGTTCAAACGTGAACTTAAACCGCTGAATAAGCGCATCCCGAATGATCGACGTTTCGTCCTCCGCCAGCACTTCGTGCAGGCGACCGAGCGCTTTCGCAAACTGGCTGCGTGAGAGTTCAAATCGTTCACGGTGTTGGCCCATGATCTGCCCTACCCCTGCCGGTATAACGCAAACGGCAGCGGCGAAAAGTCGATGCCGTGCTCGCTGAGTTGCTTGTTGCTCATGTACTTTGCCGGTGCGAACACCAGGTGGCGTTTCAGCGTCGCGTTGCCGCCGGTTTTCGTGACGCGCTCCGCGTGGGCGCGGCCCCAGTCCGCGATGCTGCGTGCGCGGGTGAGCGTCAGCGCGGCATCGGCGCTCTTCAAAAAATGGAGTTTGGGCTCATACACCAGCCACACATGCGCGTCCTTCGCCTCACCAAGGTAATAGGTGGGCGCATCCTTAGGCGCAGGCAACAAGGTGCCGCCCGTAGCCGTGTGAAAGAGCCACGCCCCCAGCGCGTCAAACGCTGGCAGCGACTCGCCCGACAGCAGTTTCTCAATATCCAGCGGCTCGCCCAGCGTGCAATAGGTAAACGCACCGCCGAGGCCATCCACGCGCTCAGAAATGCGCTTCTCCCCCTCCACGCGAAGCACGCCGTCCTTAAGCTCAACATTGATCTTGTCAAAGCGTTTTTTTGGTTTGTCCTTCCCGCCTGAGCGCAGTTCGGCCCCCTCTCCCCTCGCGGGAGAGGGTTGGGGTGAGGGGGAAGCCTCCAGTCCCAGCGAAGTCTGCGGATGCACCTCCGCCCCAAACCCCTCTTTAACCTTGATCGCCTCCACCTTGCGCTGCCACTCATCCGCCTTCTTGAACTGCGTCCACGTGATCTTTTCTTCCAGCAAGGTCTCACGCGACGTGCCCACCCACGCATAGCCGTTGATCGCACGGCGCACCCGCTCGGCGGTCAGCCGATCGGCATAGTCCTCACCCTCGACCAGAATGAATTTGCGCCTGCCGCCGTCTTTGGCGTTCGCCTTGAGGACCGCGTGGGCGGTGGTGCCGGAGCCGGCGAAGGAGTCAAGGATTAGGGAGTCATGGTCAGCACCAATTTCCAATGCACGCTCAATCAGCGCGGTCGGCTTTGGCGTAGCAAACCCTACGTTCTCTCCCATTACTTGCTTTAACTCAGCTGATGCGCTGCGGCTACTCCCAACGTCCACGTTATAGAAAATAGTCTCGGGAGGAATACCGCGCGACGTATCCGCGAAAATCTGAAAATATGGTACCCAACCGGCCGCAGTTTGCCGCCATTCAATTCGACCGATATCACTTGCGACGCGCGCCGCCGACCAACGCCAACGCCCGTCGGAGCCGTCGGGCTTAAGCGGCCACACTTTTGTTCCGTCTGGCGCATCTATCGCGAAATGCAGAGAGGCTCTTGCCTCGCGCGTGTCGTCGCCTCCCATAGCACGCAATGGTTTGAGGTAATACTTTCGGCCTGACGGATCGATCCGGTCATAGTGGTCCGCAGTTTCTCCAGCATCCCCAAACAGCCTGTGGAGGGTCATTTGGTCCGAATCTTTCGCGTACACGAGCATTGTGTCGTGCCGAGTAGAAAAGGTTTCTGCGTCCATTTTCGGACTGTCCGCCTTCTCCCAAATAACGGTGGCGACATGCGCAAAATCCCCAAAAATCTCATCCAACACCATCCGCGCTCGATGCACTTCGTTGTCGTCGAGCGTGATCCAGATGGACCCGCGCTCGCTGAGCAGTTCGCGCAACAGTGTGAGCCGTGGCCACATCATGGCGAGCCATTTGTCGTGGCGCAGCATGTCGTCACCATCAACCGGGTTGGTTGACAGCCACTCCTTCATGATCGGGGAATTGACGTTGTCGTTGTAGCACCAGCCTTCGTTGCCGGTGTTGTACGGCGGGTCGATGAAGATCAAATCCACCTGCCCGGCGTAGCGCGGCAGCAAGGCCTTCAGCGCATGCAGGTTGTCGCCGTGAATGATGAGATTGCCCGCCAGATCGGCCGGGCCGATGCCCTTGGCCGCATCCGCCACCAGCGGCCGATACGGCACGGTCAGGTGATGGTTATAGACGTACTCTTTACCTTTGAACAGGATTTCGGGCATGAAGTGCGGACGATTCGAGTGGATGCAAGCGACCGATTATCGCCGCATGTGCCGCTCGCGAACGGCTGCCGCCCATAACGGTTGCATCGCCCGCCGGAGCAGATCATGTGCATGCAGCGGCGCATCTGCCAGCGCGAGCAGCGGCTGCCCCGCCTCGCCGGATGCCCGCCAGCCGTCATCGGGAACGGCTGCGAGGGCCGCAAGCTGGTAGAGCGGTGCAAACGCGCCCTTTTTCTCGCTGACGGCTAATCCCGCGTTTCGCCAGCCGCTGCGCGAGAGTTGTTCGGCAATCTGTACGAAGCCCGCAGCGAACTGATGCCACCCCGCATCGTTGGCGTCGCCAATTGCAGCAGGCAACGGTGCCGCAGCAAGCGCGTCACCGTTAAAGCACGCCATCGTGAGCTGGTTGTAAACATGCATCAGCGCATTGAGCAGCGCCTCGTCCACGGCCGCGTTCGGCGCGCGTGCAAGCAGCACAGACAGCCATTGATTCGGCATCAGCATGGCGGGCGACCAGGCAACGCTGGTCAGCGCACCGAGCAGCCACGGATACTGATCGGCAAAGCGTTCGGTGAGCACCGCTTGGGCTGAGCCGTCGTCGAGGTCGTTCTCCATGAACTCGATCCCCGGCGAATCGTCGCCGCGAACGGGCTCCCCTTTGAGCGATTGCGACGGCGGTTTGGGACGCTTGGGCGACTTTGGCAGCCGCAGGTCTTTCAGCCACGTCAGTGCACCGCTCTGCTGCCACATCGCACGCACGTCGTTACGCCAGAACCACGCATGGTCGGCGCTTCCCACGGTGTAGCCGTTCTCGGAGTGACGCTTGGGTCGGTCGAGCGCGTCTGGCAGCAGCGCTGCGACAAATGCAGGATGGTCGGCATGCGCAGCGCGCAGCACCGCTTCGGCCTCGTCGACCGCGCCAGAGACGTAGAGCGCCAGCGCACGGTCGTGCTGAGCAGGCGGAATATCGTCGGGATAGGCGTTGAGTATCGCGAGCGCCGATGCGTAATCGCCGCGACCGAGCAGCAGGTGACGCAGCGGTTCGCGCCAGCCGTGATTGTCGTTTGGATTGCGCCCAATCATCCAGCGCATGTAGTGCTCGGCCCGGTCTTCATCCGCTGGATCACCGGACGACACGGCAATTGATGTTGCCTGAGCGACCACCCGCAGCAGCGCACGGTTTTCGAGCACCGCCCAGTGCAGTTGCGCTGCGGGCGCCGACGCAAGCGCATTGATAATCATGTCGCCCGCAGCAAAGGCGAGCTCCCGCAGGCAACGCTCAACGCTGGGCGTTTCGAATTCTGCGACCGCGGCACGCCCCGCGAGCAGGAGGCCGTCAAGTACCGGGATCGACACCGCAAGTTCCGGTTTGCGTTGCAGATGCGCTGTCGCCGCTTCAGCGCCATCCAGCAGTTCCGACGCGTCATCAATTTCTAGACCGGCCAGACTCGGTAGTGGCACCGCAAACTTGCGCAGCCAATCGCGGGTGGCTGCCTTCAATGGCCGCTTCGCATTGACCTGCAACTGCCCGGATGCACCGGTGCCATCGTCGGGCTCGTCGGGCTCGTCGGACAGCGTAGTCAGGTCATGCCATTGCAGGAAATTGCTGGCCGAGAGTTGCGGAACAGGTGCGCGCAACAGCGCAAGCACCGGCGCGAGCATGGGGTCTTCCTCCATCTCGGCGGCAATTCTATCCTGAATCGCACCCATGTCATGTTGCCCGAGCTCAACCAGAATTTCTGCGAGGTCGTGATGGCCAGAGCGGCGCGCCTGCGCGGCGAGCAGCGGAGCCCGCAGCTTGGCCTCGTCGCTGCGGCCAGCGCTGTGCAGCAGTGTCAGTTCGAGGTGGGCCAGCTGCGGTGCCCGCGGCAATATGCGTAACGCTGCCTGCAACGCCTGCCACGCCTCCGTGTGCTGTTGCCGATCCGACAGCATGGCTGCGCGACGGCCCCAAGCCGCAACCCGCAGTTCGGCGTCAACATCATCGGCCGTCATCCGCTCCACGAGACGATTGCGATACGTCTCCTTACCTGCCTCTAGAGCCGCGTCAAACAGCATGTCGAGCAGCTGTTCGTGCTGACCGTCCAGACCCGCAGGCTCGGCAAATAGCGGTTCAAGCAGCTTGACCAGCGCGCTAGCGCCGCGCCTTTCGCCCCAGTAGTGGGCGGCGGCTGCGAGGTTGTCGGGCGGCATTTTGCGCAGCGCACCGGGCGCGCGCCACGATGCCGGGCCTTCGATAAACATCATGCCCGCCAGCTTCGCAGAATCGAGAGGAAACTGGTCATTCCGCTGTTCGAATTCCTGGCAACAGTGTTTGTACTTTTTGCCGGACCCGCACCAGCAAGCATCGTTGCGACCGGGCAGCGCTGGTAACGACCGGGGTCGCCAGCCGTGCGCGGGGTCAGGCGTGCGCCGCCAGAGTTCGCGCGCGAAATTCATGGCCGCGACACGCGGCGGCGCTTCCGATTGGCTTCCGCGATCAAAAAAGTCGCGGCAGGTGTCAGCGATCCAGTCGCGAAATTCGGGCCAGGTGGACGTCGTCGCCAGTTTTTTCGCGATTTTTTCAAGCGTGGCCATCAGTCACCCCGTTGGTGGCAAATCTTGCGTTGGATCTCCGTTCCGCGTCGTTGGACTTGTGCATCAGCAGCCGTCGCCCGCTGTCACTCGGTCACGTTCGGCGATATGACGCGGAGGCCTGCCACATCGGCAAAGTCGCGCGGGTTGCAGGTCAGCAGATCGAGCTGATGCTCCCGCGCAGTGGCGGCGAGCCACAGGTCGTTGCCGCGACCGCGCGTTTTGCCAGCCCGCATAAGCTCGGTGCGCAGACTGGCGTGAGCCGATGCAGTTTCGGTGGTTACGTCCAGACAATTCGCTGCTAGCGCATATTGCAGCGCCTCCCTCCGCAGCAGCGCGTTGTCCACATCGCCCGCCGTGTGGCAGCCCACTTGCAACTCAGACAACACTATCGGTGAAACAAAAAAATCGCTGTAGCTGGCAATTGCCGCGCGCGCCCAGGCTGTAAATCGCTCGTTATTGGTCGCGGCGATCAGCACGGAACTATCGGCTAGCGCGCCCACGGATCAACGAACTCTTCAATCGGGTTAATGATCTCGTCGTAGTCCTTTTGCCACGCCGCATCCGCGCCGGGAACGCCAGGACGCTTGCTCGCGACCATCAGGGCGACCAACTCCGGCCCCGTCAGTCCGCGACGAACAGGCGCAATCGGCTGCACCCGCACTACGGGCCTACCGTGGCGCGTAATGTCCACCGGCGCTTGCGTTTCGATCACACGATCAAAAACGCCGCGCGGGTTGCGAGCGAACTCGGTGCTGGTGATGGTTGCCATAGTCGTGCCTGCCGTGGAGATTTACACAATTTATGTATTTTACGCATTTTCTACGAATACAGCACCACACCGAACGTCCCGGAGCTGTGATCCGCAAAGCGCGGACGCACACAAAGCTCGCCCACCTTGAGCCGGTCATTAAGCAAAAAATCCAGCGTTGCGCGCACTCTCAATCTCCGTTCCGCGTAGTTGGGTTTGTTGATCAGCTTTGGGCTGGAATCCTTATTTAATGTGGGCTTACCGCAATACACGTCACTTAATGCGTTAGCTAGGTTATCCTTTCACTTTCCGTTGCAGGAGAGTTGGCGATGGCACGCACAGTTGCGACGCTTCCCGAGGGCAGTCGGATCACCGACTACATTAGCCTTGGCGTGATCACCAAGA
>JANXNO010000380.1 GCA_025354075.1 Burkholderiales bacterium
GAAGGATCAGTATGCATACAAATACCGGTGCTACGAGCTTTTGCGTATCCCACCGGATGTTTCGCTTCACTCAACATGACAACGTGGTCTGTAGGGCTGCGGTCTGAGGCACGTAACTAATCGGGAAAAATGATGTTGAACCGCAAAACAAAATGGGCGATCGCGGCTCTTTTTCTACTTCTACTCGCCGGCGTTTGGTGGCGCTTTGATGGCATCAACTCGTCATCTTCGGCACTAATGAGCGCCGGGGTACCAGACGCCGCGCCATCATCCAGCGTCTACATAGGAACTTCAGTTAGCCAGGCGCCACAAATCGAGGGTGCAGTGACAGATAAACCCGATCTAAGAGCACCCCTAATGGATAAGGCGCTCACCGTGAGCGAGGCCGCGCGAACGCCAGAGTTGTCGACGCTGCTCAATGAAGTGCGTCGATCAAGCGATCTGTTTTTGCGAGAATACGTCGTGTACGCGCCCGCAGAGTTGTGCTTCGCTACCATTGTGGCGCGCAGTAATGAAATTTTGCCGCTGCTCGATAGTAAGCAACACCTAGTACCAAAGGTGAAGGCGGAGCTTGGGAAAAGTCATGCAGCTGCGCTCGACCGTATCGGCCAGCGATGCACTACCTATTCGGGCGATGGGCACCTGCGGGACGCCTTAGCCCGGGAGCTTAACGCGGCGCGAGCACCGCTCACGACGATCAAAAATACGCTCTTGCTCACGAACCCAAACTTGAGTGCGGAAGATAACAAGCGCTCGATGTTCGATGCGGTGCAAGCGGTCTTCGCCTCGCCCAATGCACCGCTGATGCTGTACATGACGAATCGAGGCGTGGCTCGCATGAGTCAACCGTTCGTTTCAACCATGATTCCGAAGGAATACAGCGGCGAGGAAGTGCAGTTCATCGCGATGTACGCGGCACAAATCGCAGCATGCCGGGCAGGTGCGCCTTGCGAGCAAGGCACCATCGCACGTGACACAGTCTGCGCACGATATGGTGAATGTGATGCGCCCGATGTTGAAGGTGCCTATCGTCGATTGCACCAACTGTATGAGGTTCCATTCTCCGTCACGGAATCAGTAGTGGCACAGTACCAGCAGGCGCTAGCTCAGAGGAGTGCTCGAATCCTGTTGCGCGACTAGCGTGATGGGCGAATGACGGGTTCAAGCACACGCTAAATTTTTTGCCGGTGAAGCGCCCGCTACCCAGCATTGCAGGCACAATGAAAGTCAGTAGTCTTCAGCTCGCGCTGGCGCGGCGACATCCCGCGGCGTCTCCCGCGACATTCGCCACGCCGTATCTGGCAGCAACGTCGCCACGGCATCGGCGTCAAACGTAATCTGCAATTCGTTATCGACCGCGAAGCTCAAAAAGAAGCGAAACAATCGCGGCTCAAGCTCAGCCAATTCACGCCGCACGATCACGCATCGCAGGCCGTCGCGCAGCGCGGGCGTGACCAGCGGGCTGTAGCGCAACTGCTCATCTGCGCCGAAGGCCGACATCACGCCGCATAAGCGATCCGACCAATCACTCGGACGAAATTGCTGACCGTTCAACGTGAGCCCCTTGATGATGAGGTCACTGTCGACAGAAAATGCGGGGGCGGGATCGAGCGCTGGGTACGCGCTATTGGTCATGGACGGCCTGTTATCAAGGAGCGCCTCGCGCGTGACGCGGACATCACTCCATTAATTCCGATTTTAGCAACGCGGGTAAAATCTTGTTTTGACACGCCCAGTCCAACTAGCAACGCCTATGCCCAAGGCCATAATTAACGCGTCCGGCAGCAAATCGGCCCCGGTCGCAAACGTTCGCCACTTCCTGCAAATATCGGATTTCTCGGCAGAGGAATACGCGTATCTGTTCGAGCGTACCAAGATCATTAAGGATCGCTTCAAGCGCTACGAGCTGTATCACCCGCTGCGCGACCGAACACTGGCAATGGTGTTCGAGAAGAATTCGACGCGCACCCGTGTCTCGTTCGAAGCGGGCATGAATCAGCTGGGCGGCTCAGCGATTTTTTTGACCAGTGAAGCGTCGCAAATTTCGCGTGGCGAACCCGTCGAAGATTTGGCGCGTGTGGTCAGTCGCATGGTAGACGTCGTCATGATCCGTACCTTTCATCAGCATGTGGTCGAGACGTTCGCTGAATATTCGCGGGTGCCGGTGATCAATGGGCTCACCGACGATCATCATCCGTGTCAGGTGCTGGCCGATATTTAACGTTTGTCGAGCAGCGCGGCGAAATCAAGGGCAAGATCGTGACCTGGGTGGGCGATGCCAACAACATGCTCAATTCGTGGCTGCAAGCGGCGAAGGTGCTGGACTTTATGGTGCATGCATCAACGCCGCCCGGCTACCAAATTCCAGACGCGATGCTGGCGATGGCCGACGGTCATGTGAAGGTATTCACCGACCCGCTGGAAGCTGCACGCGGCTCGCATCTGGTCACCACTGATGTGTGGACGAGCATGGGTTTCGAAGCGGAAACCGAGGCGCGCAAAAAGGCGTTTGCCGACTGGTGCGTCGATAAGGAAATGATGGCGCTCGCCGATTCAGCCGCACTATTCATGCACTGCCTGCCTGCCCATCGCGGCGAAGAAGTCACCGCGGGCGTAATTGACGGGCCGCAAAGCGTGGTGTGGGACGAAGCGGAGAACCGCTTGCATGCGCAGAAGGCGTTGCTGGAGTATTTGGTGGTGGGCGAAGTGCGTTCGTGAGTGTTTTTGTAGGAGCGGCTTGCCGCGACACCAGCTATGCGATGTGCGTTGGTCGCGGCAAGCCGCTCCAACAGTGACACATCAGTCGTGTGATTGAAACCGTCACCATCGACCCATCGTTCGTGGTCGTCAACAAGCCCAGTGGGCTGCTCTCCGTCCCCGGTCGCGGGCCTGATAAGGCGGACTGCCTCAGCGCCCGTGTGCAGGCCGAATTCCCCGAAGCATTGGTCGTGCATCGCCTTGACATGGAAACGTCGGGGCTCATGGTGTTCGCTCGCAGCCTGGATGCGCAACGCTCACTCAATCGTGCATTCGAGCAGCGGCTGGTTGAAAAATACTACGTTGCCATCGTTACAGGCGTTGTTGAAAACGACGACGGCACGATTGATCTGCCGTTGATCTGCGACTGGCCGAATCGCCCACGGCAGATGGTGGACCATGCGATTGGCAAGCCTTCAACGACACATTACGTCGTGCTGGCAAGAGACACAACGCTTATGCAAACACGCGTCGGTCTCACACCCGTCACGGGTCGCAGCCACCAATTGCGAGTTCATATGGCGAGCCTTGGCCACGCGATCATTGGCGACAGTTTGTACTCCAAAACCCCGCCGCCCGAGGGGCAGCGTTTGCTGCTGCACGCGGCAAAACTGGGTTTTCCACATCCAGTCTCTGGCGAGCCAGTCAATTGCATCTCTGACGTGCTTTTTTGAACGCGCCGGCTCAGGATTACGCAGCCTAAGGTTTTCAATTCGCCCGCGTTTTCCACGTTTCGCGCTTGTTGCCCGCGATTCATCGCCTGCCCATCGCGCAATTTCGGTTGTCTCAATACATTACGTTTCATGGCACTGACGCCATTGAACCTTAACGAAAGACAACACCATGAAAACCGCTCAATTCCTCGGCACCCTCTCCACAGTAGAACGCGCTCTGACCGGCGCAATCGCAGTTACTGTGAGCCTGGTTTCAACGACCGTTATCGCCACCGCGTTTCAGAGCGCAGCCATCGTCGACAGCCACACGCTGATCGCCGTGCTCGTTAAAGCATTCGCATAATTGGCAGTAATGCGAAACGTAACAGCGCTCGCGCTGACCACACGCTTTACGTATCCCACCTACTCAATTCATCGGCACGATGAACTGAGCATCGCGCGGGAAGCCGAGGAAGCTTAAGCACGCGCGTTTCCCCGACGCAAAACTTGAGTTTCCTCTGCTTCTCGTGCCATTGCAAAGCTACGCCAAACGAAACGGCAAAGAGCGCAAACGCGTTCCAGTCGCTGCGTAAATCGCATTGCCCAACGCGGGCGCAATCGGCGGCACGCCGACCTCACCGATGCCGCCCAACGCTGCGCCCGAGTTGACGATCACCGTCTCAAACTGCGGGCATTCCGCCATGCTCATCAGGCTGTAATCGTTGAAATTGCTTTGCTGAACGATGCCGTCTTTCAGCGTGATGTTGCCTTTGAGCGCAGCTGTCAACCCGTAAATAGCGGCGCCAGAAATTTGTGCTTTCACGTTGTCGGGATGCAGCGCCATGCCGCAATCGACCGCGGTTACCACGCGGTGGACTTTGACGTCTTTTCCGACGACTTCAACATCAACGACCATGCAGGCGATGCTCTTGAAAGATTCGGCCAGCGCAATACCTCGGCCCCATCCTTTGGGCAATGCTGAACTCCACTGCGCAGCGCTCGCTGCTGCATCGACAACCTTGGCGAATCGCGGTTGATCTTTCAGTAGTTCAAGCCGGAAAAGATACGGATCTTTTTTCAGCGCCACCGCGAGTTCGTCGACAAACGTTTCGACGAAAAATGCGTTGTACGAATTGCCCACGCTGCGCCAGTATCCGGTCGGCACCGGCAGATCAACTTGTGCGTGATCACATTTGAAATTGGCGAATGGATACGGCAATTCAGCCGCGCCGTCGGCGTTCGTTTTGTCTGGCGGAAAATCACCCGCAAACAACGGGTTCATGCGACCGATGACACTTTTGCTGACACTCGGCCCGACCACGCGGTGATGCCATGCGCTCAGGCCATTTTTGTCGTCGAGCGCAGCGGTGAATCGGCAGGAAACCGCAGGGCGATAGGCGTCATGCTGAATGTCCTGCTCGCGCGACCAGATGAGTTGCACGGGCTTGCCGTTCGTGACCTTCGCGCAGGCGAATGCTTGCCGAATCACTTCGATGTCGAAGCGACGTCCGAAGCCACCACCCAGGTACGGCGTGTGCACGGTGACTGCGTCGTTCGCTACGCCGACATTGCCCGCCGCGAGCCATTGCACGACGGTGGGTGCCTGATTGCCCGCCCATACGTCAACCTTACCGTCCTTGATTTGTACCGTGCAATTCAGGGGCTCCATCGCCGCATGCGCGAGGAAAGGGACACTGTACGCCGCCTCAATTCGCTGCGCTGCGGGCGTTGCGGCGATGACTTTTTCTGCTTTTCCGTATTCGCCAAACGTGCGACGAATGGGCGAAAAACCACCGTCCTTTCCATCGAGCACTTCTTTGTAACGCGCATTGAGTTGATCACTGGATAGCACCGTTCCCGTTGCGCCGCCACCAATCAGTTCAGCCTCTTCCAGCGATTTTTTTGCCGACCAGTAGCTTGTGGAAATCACAGCCAACCAGTTGTCGCCGCGCACTTGATACAACACGTCCTTCGGCGGAGTACCGTTTTTCCAGCGCACTTCCTGCAACACGCCACTCACGAACGGAATGTGTTTGACCGTGGCGTAGAGCAAGCCTTCGGGACGCACGTCGATTCCGAATTGCGCCATGCCTAGAGTCTTTTCTACGACGTCGAGACGTGCCGGTGACGAGCCGAGAATCCTCCAGTCTTTCTGCGCCTTCACAGTCACTTTCGACGGTAGTGAAAGCGCAGCAGCGGCTTGCGCGAACTCGCCGAACGTTGCGCTTTTGCCAGAACCCACGTGCTTGACGACGGATTTCTCAATACTCAACTCAACAACGGGAACGTTCCACTTCGCAGCCGCCGTCGCGAGCAACACGCTTCGCGCACTGGCCGCTGCCATGCGCATCGGCTCCCATCCGTCGCGTGTGGACGTGGAGCCGCCCGTCATCTGCACGCCGAGCACGCGCGCGGTGGCAATCATCGCGGCCTGCACCGGTGCCGGGGCGCTATCACCCAGCGCGGTGGTGTTGCCGTACACCGCGCTAATGTGCGCCTGCTCGACGCGCACTTTGCTCCAGTCGGCGTCGAGCTCTTCGGCGACCAGCATCGCCAGCGTGGTGAAAACGCCCTGCCCCATTTCCTGTCGCGGCACCTGCACGATGATCGTGCTGTCGGGCAGGATTTTCAGCCACGCGTTGAACGCGGTTTCACCGTCTTTCACCGGAGGCTTGAACGATTGCGCGCCCGCGACGCGTCGCCATGCAAGCGTGGTGCCGATGACCAGTGCGCCGCCGACAACGCCCGTTCCGATCAGAAAGGCGCGCTTCGTTTTCGAGAATTTAGCCATTATCAGCCTCCCGCTTTCTTGAGCTGCGCGGCTTTTTTTATCGCCATGCGCATCGCGGGATACGTGCCGCAGCGGCACAAGTTAGTGATCGCCGCGTCAATATCCGC
>JANXNO010000292.1 GCA_025354075.1 Burkholderiales bacterium
GTGCGCGAACTGGCGCTTGCCAACGGCGGTAGTGTGCGCCTCGGCGCATCCCAGCACGGCGCTCGTTTTGTGCTCGAATTACCGCTCGCATCCCAGTAAATCTGCGAAACAATTACAAGGCATACAAGGCACCTCATGGCAAAAAAACTGGAAGCCACCACCCGCGTTCTGGTGGTTGATGACGAGCCGGATCTGCTGACGCTAATGCAGCTCACACTCACCAAGCTCGGACTGGAAGTGGTCACCGCCGACTCGATGCAAAGTGCCGTGGAAGCGCTGGATCGTCAGACCTATGCGCTGTGCCTGACCGACATGCAACTGGGCGATGGCACTGGCCTCGACGTGCTGGCGGCTATTGCGGAACGCGGCCTTGATTTGCCGTGCGCAGTAATTACAGCCTTCGGCAATGCTGACAACGCGGTGGCCGCACTGAAAGCGGGCGCATTCGACTACCTTGCAAAACCGGTGTCGCTTGAACAACTGCGAACGCTCGTGAAGTCCGCGATCAAATTACCGGAAAAACGAAGTGCGTCGGCAGCAACAGGCGCGCCATCGGGCAACGGAGCGGCGACCAATGCGCCGTCGCTGGTCGGCGAATCCGTCACCATCGACGCGCTGCGACTGTTATTGGGCAAGCTCGCCAACACCCTGACGCCGGTGCACGTCTGCGGGGAGTCCGGCACCGGCAAGGAGTTGGCCGCACGCATCCTGCATGCGTCCGGGCCGCGTGCTGCGGGACCCTTCGTTGCCGTGAACTGCGGCGCAATTCCTGAAAATCTGATGGAAAGCGAATTTTTCGGCTACCGCAAGGGTGCCTTCACGGGCGCTGAAAGTGATCGCGACGGATTCTTTCAGGCCGCTTCCAACGGCACACTGTTCCTCGATGAAGTCGCTGATTTGCCGCTGGCGTTGCAGGTCAAATTGTTGCGTGCAATTCAGGAAAAGAAGGTGCGCAAGGTCGGGCACACGGTTGAAGATGCCATTGATGTGCGCATCGTTAGCGCGACGCACAAAAATCTGGGTGCGCTGGTGCAATCGGGCCACTTCCGGCAAGACCTTTTTTATCGACTCAACGTGCTGCAAGTGGCCATGCCCGCGCTGCGCGAAATCCCGACCGATATTGCAGTGATTGCATCACGCACGCTCGCGCGCATCACGGGAGGAACCGCGACCACACTGAGCCCTGGCGCGCTGCTTGCGCTGGCACGCTACCCGTTTCCAGGCAATGTGCGCGAGCTGGAAAACGTGCTTGAACGCGCCGTCGCGCTCGCTGAAAATCCATCGCGTATTGAAGCCGCAGATTTGCGCCTGACGCTCGACGACAATCCGGTCACGCAGGCAGCCGCCACGGGCACGCCTGCCGGCGCGGGCACGCTGGCCGGCCGCACACCGTTGCAGGATTTTCTTGATCGTAGCGAACGTGAAACGCTGGAGTTGGCGCTGTCGCAAACGCGCGGCAACCGTACTCAGGCAGCCAAGCTTTTGGGTATCACGTTTCGCTCAATGCGCTATCGCCTGGAGCGGCTGGGCATGGAACCGGATGACCTGTAGCTGGGTGAATGGTTGGTGGCTTGATGCGGAGCGCCGCGCGAGCCCGAACTTTGACCTGCGTCCGGACGGCGTTGCGGCCGAACTGGTGGTGTTGCATCACATCAGTCTGCCAGCGGGGCAATTTGCAGGTGACGCCGTGGTTGATTTTTTCGAGAATCGCCTGGATCCTGTGACGTATCCGCAGCTCGCCGAGCTTGTCAACGTTAAAGTGTCGGCGCATTTTTTTTTACGACGCGGCGGTACGGTGTTGCAGTTCGTAAGCTGCGATGATCGCGCGTGGCACGCAGGCGTTTCAATGTGGCGCGGACGCGGCGTATGCAATGATTTTTCTATCGGCATTGAGATTGAAGGTGACGACAAAGCAACCTTCACCGATGAGCAATATTCAGCGCTCAATGCCCTCCTCGCATCCCTAAAACAAGCGTATCCGATTCAGGCCGTGACCACGCACAGCGAAATCGCACCTGGCCGGAAAATCGATCCCGGCCCCACCTTCGACTGGTCGCGGCTGGAGCGTCACTGGCATGTCTGAACCCGCCGTCCT
>JANXNO010000321.1 GCA_025354075.1 Burkholderiales bacterium
GCCATCAGCGCAGCAACGGTTGGGTACTTTTGTTTGTCCTTCACGACAAGCACCATCGGCTGATTGACCAGTCGCGACACCGGCGCGAAGTCGGCCTCCGGGTCATAGGGCAGCGTTTTGAAGATGCTCTTGTTCGTCGTCAGGAACGACGCAGGAGAAACCGTCAACGTGTAACCGTCGGCGGCTGCCTTGGCGACAACGGGCATGCCGATCTGCCCGGAAGCGCCAGCGCGGTTATCAACGATGAATGGCTGCCCCAGCGACACGTTCAACTTTTGCCCCAGCGAACGCGCAATCATGTCAACGCTGCCTCCTGCGGGCAGAGCAACGATGACCTTGACCGGGTGATCTGGATATTTGCTCTGCGCTAGTGCCGAACCCATGAGCGCCAGCGCGGTTAGGGGGACGAATATGTAATGGGCAATATGACGAAGGTACATGAGTGACTCCATGTGGGGTGTGGCTTTGAAATTTAGCAAGTCGCATGCCAAGTTTTGTCTTGCCAAAGCGTTGGTTCATTGGGCGCGGCGACCACATATCATGTCACGTTGACAGCCTGCTGGTGCGTCATTTCAGCGCGAGACATGAGCCGGCAGGAAAGGAAATGGTATGCCACACAAAGCACTTAAAGCGTTGCCAGCCTTCAAGACGGAGGCGGAAGAACGCACGTTCTGGAAGAAGCACGACTCGACTGATTACCTTGATTTATCGAAGGCGCAACGCGTCACGTTCGCCAACCTCAAACCCAGCACGCACAGCATCGCGCTGCGACTGCCCGCCCACATGCTCGAAGGCATCAAGAACGCCGCCAACAAACGCGACGTGCCGTATCAGTCGTTGATCAAGGTTTGGTTGCAGGAGAAGTTGGAGGAGGTTTGAGTATGGGTCAGTCCCCGTGCCTACCTAGACTGAGGAAAGACGCACGGAGCGTTTGCGAAAACTCGTTCAGTATTCGATGCCCGCAGAATCAGTCTATTCACTCCTGCTTGCCGACGCTTTCTCTTCAGAAGCATCCGCCTGACGCGCATTCCAGTAGGTGTGGAATACAAGCCTTAGCGCAAACCACCATGCGTAGACTGAATAGATCGACTGACACTCTCGGTCATCTAAAAGGCCGTGAGCAATTTCGTTTCGTAGATTGGGTCCGAACGCATCGCAGAACACTGCCCTGATCTCGAACGTAAGATTTTCACCGAGAACTTTCTTCGTTTCAGGTAGATCAATCAACGCGCTCAAACCGATTTCTGTTTCAATCCCATTGGGGTCTAGCTTCGCGGTAACTACGCCCGCACGTTGGAGATGAAATCGCACGAGGTGCTCTATTTGAGGCGCCAATAGGTGAATCGCGACGACAAAATCATGATCGTAGCCAGCGAACAAACCTTTACCAAACAGCATGGCTCGCCCCCGGGGGACGATGGGTGAATGATTAGCGATATCGATAAAGTCTCGTTCGCATACGCGGTGTTCGCCGTGCATCACATCCAGCGCGGGGAGCAGGTAGCCCTGAACGATCAGCCCCATTTCAATTTGAAAGTCTTGCACCATATCGGCCAAGAGCGACGCCTCGTCGCTCTCCGTGTTGCCCAAGCCGTATGCCGCGCGCTTTGCAATCACGCGTCCATCCCTGTCAAATTGAGTTGAACCGAAAAGACTGCTGAATATGTATTTCTTCTTGGCATCCAAAGTTTGCGTGCGCAGACGCGCGGCATTCGCCCCGCTATGAAGCGCGGCAAAACAGCGTAGCGCCTCGGTCGAATTCTTTCCACTGACTACGTTACGCGCGTGTTCTATCGATTCGGTGATATCTACCCCGGGTGTTTCAATCGCTTGAAACTGCCCGATAGCGAGTTGACCAGAGTTTTTTAGGAGCGCCCGTAGTTCAGACATTCTTTTCTCGACGCCTAAACCCTCGCGTAACAGGCGCGGAACGCGGCGACAAGCTTGTATAGCATCTTCGTAGAGCGAGGCAGCAAGCGCACTGATAGGCGTACCAGCCGTTTCTTTGGAAAGTGCTTCTTTCGCGAAACTCTCCGCTACCTCTATGAACATACGAGCTGCCTTTTCGTCTTCCTTGGCAACGCGATACCAGTGGCCAGCGGCGTTGAAATATTCTCGTGCCTTATGACCGTCGCCTGGTTCGCGCAGCGTAGCCGCAATCTCTTCTAGTTTCTGAGCGAGTTCCGGACTGGCGGAATGCCCAAGACGAAATTCGGCCAAAAGCTTGGACAGCCAGAACGCAAAAAAACCATCAGTGCTTGCGGCACTCTTTACCTTCGCGACAATGTCGCTTTCCATCTGAACCAATCGATCACTTGCTACGGCCTTCAAGTTTTGCGCCAAGGCAATGGCGCGATTCCAACAATGCTCGCCATCGCGCATCCACGTTTCTAAATCCAACGGGACTTCGCGATACGCATCAATCGCCGCCAGAGCGAACCTGGAATCACGAATCTCAGATTTAAGCCAAACTAGATCGGCGAGGCGTGCGCGAAGCCACGGGTCGTCGATGCTGTCAACGACACCGGCAAAAAATTCAATGTCGGCTTGCGTGAAATCGTCGGGAATGACGGATCGCTTTCCCTCCATTTGAAAATACGGCTTGAACGGTTCATTTTTACTCTGTGGCCTCAGCATCATGGAACAAGCGTCGGCAAGGAGCCAGAAAGTCTTCGACTGCTTTTTGTTGCCTTTTTCAAGCGCGTCGCCCGCAGCTCTTGAAAAGGCTTGCCACATTGACGAATATCTGTCGCTGTCCAACGCGGCAAGCACGCTTCGCCAATTGCAATCTGCGAAATCGGCACTATCAAGTTGAAGATCAATCGGATAACGCTCTACGGGCGAGTTCATTATGCTCATGTTCTCCGGGTTGGAAACTGCATGTCCACGCAACACGCTGAATGGCGGTTAGGTGGAGAGGGGCTTACTAGCCTAAGCCGCTCGACGTTTCATGTTGGTGTGGACAAAGTGCTCCGTCTTCAGAGAGACTTCTTTTCGAGGCAATCGCGAAACATTCCCTCGCCAGACAACAGTTTTCTATTCGTCGTCTTATTTGCCAAATTCATGCGCGCCATAGCTGCGACGCGATGTTCCCATGTGCGCAGCCGTTGCGCGGCGCGGAACGATTCCTTTGCGCTTACGATGAGTGCTGAGCGTTCAGCATCAGTGGTTTGCGTCATTGCAAATCCTCCATCATGGCGTCTACGCGAATCATCTTGCTCTCCAAACCGTGTCGCTTGAGTATCAATTCAAGCGCCGTGCGATCAACAGCTTTGGCTTCCAGAAACATAACCACACGCAAATAGTCTTTGGTGCGACCCGTTTGCAATGCTACGGCGCACAGGTGTTCTGCGGAAAAAACGCGGGTTGGAATGCCGTCAAATTCTGTTTCCGTCGCGTTGGCAATCGCTTCGCGCACAAGGTCATTAGCGTCAGGAAGAATCTGTACCGGCCATTCTGCGAAGCGAATGTATTCGTGTTCGACCACGCCACCCAACTTGGTCAATGCCTCATAAATGGGCGCGAGTGTTAGCAAGCCAATGGCCGACGGCGACATGAAGACGAATGCATCCACATCCTCCGTCTGTACCGCGTCGATATAGAAAGACGCGCCGATTGCGCCACCGATGGCGTATTGCGGAATCACGCCGTCGGCAACGAGTTGGTTGAGTGCGCGAAGTGCAGCTTGCATGGGTGATGACCTGCCTACTCCTTCCGCAACTGCGGAAACAGAATCACATCGCGAATCGTTGGTGAGTTCGTAAACAACATCGCCAACCGGTCAATGCCAATGCCTTCGCCCGCCGTCGGGGGCAGGCCGTATTCGAGAGCTTTGATGTAATCCGCGTCGTAGAACATGGCTTCTTCGTCGCCTGCATCTTTGGCTTTGCTTTGCGCCTGAAATCTGGCGGCCTGGTCTTCCGGGTCGTTTAACTCGCTGAAGCCGTTGCAAATTTCGCGGCCGGTGATGAAGAGTTCGAAGCGGTCGGTGATTTCGGGGTTGGCATCGTTCGCGCGGGCGAGTGGTGACACGTCGGTGGGGTGCGCGATGATGAACGTTGGCTGGATCAATTTCTCTTCGGTGTTGGCTTCGAAGAGTTTGAGTTGCAGCACGCCCAAGCCGTCGGTGGCGCGCACTTCTTCGCCTGCTTTTTTCACGGCGTTTTTGAGGAACTCCATGTCGTTCAACTCGGCTTCGGTGTAGTGCGGGTTGTACTTCATGATGGCCTGCGCCATGGTGAGGCGGTCGAACGGTTTGCCCAGATCGATATCGAGTTCGCCGAACTTGATCGTGGTGTTGCCGAGCACGTGTTTTGCGCAGTCGCGCAGCAGTGTTTCGGTCAAATCCATCAGGTAGTTGTAGTCCTGATAGGCCTCGTAAAACTCGAGCATCGTGAACTCGGGGTTGTGTCGCGTGCTGGTGCCTTCGTTCCGATAGTTGCGGTTGATTTCGAACACTTTGTCGAATCCGCCGACGACCAGGCGCTTCAAATAAAGCTCGGGCGCGATGCGCATGTACATCTGCTGATCGAGTGCGTTGTAATGCGTGACGAACGGCTTCGCCGCTGCGCCGCCAGGGATCGGGTGCATCATCGGTGTTTCGACTTCGAGATAGCCGCGCTCGACGTAAAAATTGCGGATGAAGGCGATCATCTTCGAGCGGATTTCGAAGGTGCGACGCGACTCCGGGCTCATGATCAGGTCAACATATCGCTGACGATATTTGGCTTCCTGATCGGTGAGGCCGTGAAACTTTTCGGGCAACGGGCGCAGCGATTTGGTGAGAAGGCGCAGCGTTTTGACCTTGACCGACAGCTCGCCTTTTTGCGTGCGAAACACGGTGCCCATTGCGCCCATAATGTCGCCCATGTCCCAGTGCTTGAACGCTTCGTGAACGTCTGCGCCGACGCCGACATCGTTGATGTAGAGCTGGATGCGGCCCGACATGTCCTGCACCGTTGCGAACGATGCGCCGCCCATGACGCGCTTCAACATCATGCGGCCGGCGATGGTGACTTCTGCGCCCGCTCCGTCGTGCAACGCGTCGAGTTCTTCCTTGGTTCTTTCGCCGTAGGTGGCGATGACGTCGCTCGCCAAATGTTCGCGACGAAAATCGTTGGGAAAGGCCTGGCCCTTTTCACGAAGAGCAGAGAGCTTGGCGCGGCGCTCGGCGATGATGTGGTTTTCGTCGTGGGGGGCGGGGGTGGTTTGGTCTGTGGTCATTTGGGGCTACGTGATTCTTTAGATTTTTAGTGCAATAGTTTGCGTGGAAATTCCGAGCACTGTGGCGGCTGCGGCTTGCTGCGCGTCCGACGTTACAAAGCTCGTTCCGAGCAACGCGCGCGCGCGACGAACGATTGCCAGGTGAAGTGCGTCAAGCGCTTTCAACGGCAGCGGGGCGACCGCATCAATCAGTCGACGGGCACTAATGTGGTCGTCGTTTTCGACGGGCAACACGTCGAAAACGCCGTCATCAACATCACCTTCAAAGCTGGCCCAGATGCGTTGTGATTCGGCGTCTGTTAGCGTCAGCGCACGCGTTCGTCGCGCCAACGCACAACGAAACTCTACCAGCGATAGTGTGCTGATGTAGATCGACTCTGAAGTGCGCTCCAGAAGCTGACGCACCTCGTCGCTGCCAAGCTCGCTGACGTAAGCCTTCGTGAGCGAGCTTGTATCAAGGTACATCAAATGTCACGCTCGCGTTCCTCGGCGATGTACACCTCGCTTGGCACATGTTGAAACGGAATGTCGGCGAGCTCGGGATGCGGCTTCCAGCGCTTGCGTGGCTTCGGCGGATCAATCGGTAGCACGCGCGCAAACGGCTTGCCGTGATGGGTGAGGATGACCTCCCCCTCGGCTTCAAGCGTTTCTTTCAGTATTTCGTAGCGCTGGCGGATTTCGCGGATGCCCAGAGTTTGCATGCTGATGGATTCCGGTTGTGACAAACTTTGTAAATTGTGCCACAACGTGTTTTTCAAGCACCCAGCACCGAATCAGCTTTTTTGTGTAGACCAGTCCACATCAGGGCTAGGCATCGAAAACGACAATAGTTGACATAAGCCTATTTGGCTGTGTAGCCCTACTGCGCAAAGCCCTTCACCATAAAAGCTGATCTGCTTGTTCGGCATCACAAAGCCGAAATTTCAATGTCTACCCATCCGGGCAGCCCGAATCATCAAGCCGCGAGTACGCGCGGCAGCGGCTTGCCGTCGAGCCAGGCATTGAG
>JANXNO010000323.1 GCA_025354075.1 Burkholderiales bacterium
GGCAACGGCGAGTGCGCGATCATTCTCGAAATGATCAAGGCAGCGAACCAGCACGTCGCGCTCGACCGCGCTCGCGGCGTTGCTCGCGTATCACCACCCCGATGTGTTCGCCGCCGCCGCCGTGCATTCAGGCCTGCCGCCGATGATGCCGCCGTCCGCTGCTGCCGCGATTTCTGCGATGGAAAAAGGCGTGCGCGTAGACCCCGAAGCGCTAGCCGACAGCTACTGGAATACGCACGAAGTGTCACCGCCGCCGCTCATCATCGTGCATGGAAACGCCGATGAAACGGTGACCGAACGCAACGCAACCGGCCTCGTGAACGTATGGGAAAAGTTGCTCGAAACAGCACCGCAAGCAGGGCAGTTGGCGCGCGAAGAACGTGATTTCGACAGTACCGAATCAGCCCGCGCCTATTCGCAAATCGACCTGCAACGCGAAGGCCGAATAGTCGTGCGCAGCCTGCGAGTTCACGGGCTGGCGCATGCGTGGAGTGGTGGCGATGCTGAGATCCAGTTCAACGACGCAAAAGGGCCGGATGCATCGGTAGCAATATGAAAGTTTTTTGAACGGCAGCGGCGGTAATTTACTCGTCGCGCGCCGCTGTTTTGCCCCCTCTCCCGCAAGCGGGAGAGGGTTGGGGTGAGGATGGCGGCGCTGGAGAGTGATGGTCGCGCTAGCTCTACAACGCCTTCCGCATAACCACCATAGGAAACGCGTTCCCCGACGGATAAGTAACCTCAATCCGCAACACCTCCTCAAATCCAAGCCGCGCGTAATATGACGGAATCACCTCAGCATGGTTTGCGTCATTCACGCAGTGCAACCAAACCGAATCGCCACCCCGCGAGCGCACTAGATCGCACACAGCAGCAACAGCCAGCTCGCCAACGCCACGCCCAGCAAACGCCCGATCAATCGCCAGCGTATGCATCCACCAACGCGGCACGGCTTTGAGCTCATCGCCGTAATATCCAAGCGTCTCGAACGGCACAAACACGCAACCCGCCAGCACACCATCAACATGAATCGCAAATGCTTCGCCAGCGGCCTGACGCTCGGCAAACGTAGCAGCCTCCAAACGCAACAGCCATTGGCGCACACCCTTTGTGGTTGACCAATCAAAAGTGCGGTTATAAACCGCGTGGGCAGTGAAAACTTCTTGCGCGGTTAACGGTAGTAACGCGGTATGGGATGCAGTGTGCTGGGTCGTCAGCTTTTTGCCCATGCGCTGACTCCACGGAAGCCGCCAAACTGTTCTCCTAAGTGTGTATCCCAAGCCGCCATGTACGGCTTTGGTATCGCCACGACAAGCTGTTTCGCAGTGTTTTTGTCCTCAAAACAGCGGGCTGCTATCAAGAAATAGTTTGCAACCGAAGAGCGCGGATGGGTTTCCAGCCAATCGTCAAAGCCGCCTCGAATCAAGCCCCAATCTTGATCAGTGAGCTCTTTGACAACGTTTTCGCCATAACCTTCAAGTAATGACCAGACAATTCGCGCCGCGACGCTTCTGCCGCTCTGCTCATGCGAAAGGTCAACGGCTCGTTTGAGGAAATCGGCAAATTGCTCTCGTGATCCCGACCAGCGCTCAAGGTGAAAATCAGCCCCATTCGTGTACACGTTCCAATAGGTGGGACAAGCCCGAACACCGCGCTCAAAGGTGGCGTACCACTCGCCAACACCACGCCTTGTGCTTTGATCGCCAAAAGGGCAATCGGGAACCACGCGAGGCACTCCTCAGCGCGCGCGTCGACAGCCCTGAGTGAATCGGCGGCTAATCGACTACGCGTATGGAATTTTTTCCACGCACCATCCGCTACCTCGTGCGCCCAACCGCCGCCGCGCGCCGCCCATGCATAGCGGAGGTAAAGCTCTGCAATGCAGACGGCGGGGGCGACGCTTTTGGGACACGCGTCGCGCCAAGCGCGCAGCAACTCCAGCCGCGACAGCCACGGCGCTTCAGCCAACGATGGTCGAAATAGTTGCATCAGATCAGAGAAAACACCACGCTGACTTTCAGTATCTACGCGACCTAAAAAATCGCTTACGGCATCGTGCGCCCAACGACCGTCACTGAGCGTCTTTCCGGTCGACCGCATTCGAGCTATTGAAGCGTCGAGTACGGCGTACTTGCCTTCAAGTAGAAGCGCATCAATCGTATTTCCGATTTTCGAATATGCGCCGCTAGGATCGTCCAGCTCGACGGTCGACAGCATCAAACCAACACCCGCTCAATCCCACCATTGTTCGCCCGCGCCACATACTCTGGCATCCACTTGTCGCCGAGCAGATGCTTGGCGAGTTCGACGACGATGTAGTCAGCCTTGGTCTCGCTGTCATCGTCAAAGCGTGATAGCCCTTGCAGACAGGATGGGCAGCTTGTGAGAATCTTTACGTCGCCGTCAAATTTCTCGTCGACGCCTGACGCAGATTTGACCGGGATTGCGCGCAGCTTGTCTGCGCCCTTTTTCATCTCGGCTTCCTTGCGGAAACGTACTTGCGTTGAGATGTCGGGTCGCGTGACCGCAAGCGTGCCGCTCTCGCCGCAGCAGCGCTCGTTCAAATCCACCTTTTGGTTCATCAACTCGTTGACGACCTTCATCGGCTGATAGGTTTTCATCGGCGAATGGCAGGGGTCGTGATACATGTATCGTGTTCCATTGACACCCTCCAGTTTCACACCTTTTTCGAGCAGGTATTCGTGAATATCTAAGAGCCGTGAACCCGGAAAAATCTTCTCGAATTCGTACTTTTCAAGCTGATCCATGCACGTGCCACAGCTTACGATCACCGTCTTGATGTCGAGGTAATTCAGTGTGTTGGCCATGCGATGAAACAGCACGCGGTTGTCAGTGATGATCTCCTGACCTTTGTCGTGATTGCCGCTGGCTGTTTGCGGATAGCCACAGCAGAGATAGCCTGGGGGCAACACCGTTTGCGCGCCGACGTGCCAGAGCATGGCCTGCGTGGCGAGCCCCACCTGCGAAAACAGTCGCTCCGAGCCGCAGCCGGGGAAATAAAACACCGCCTCCTGCTCATCGGAATTCACCTTCGGATTGCGGATGATCGGCACGATTTTGTCGTCTTCAATATCGAGCAGTTTGCGCGCTGTTTGCTTCGGCAAACCACCCGGCATCGGTTTGTTAATGAAATGAATCACCTGCGCCTTGATCGCGGGCCTGCCGCCCGTGGTACTTGGCGGTCGCTTGGTCTGCAAACCGATCAAGCCGAAGCGTTTGGCGAGCTTGTGTGCGAGACGTTGCGTGCCGTAGCCCATGTTGACAACCGTCCGCTTGAGCATGTTCACCGTCGCAGGATCGCGGGCATTCAGCAGCACCATTGCAATCGCGGTGCCGGGATTGAATTTCTTCTTGCCTTCCTTGCGTAGCAGATTGCGCATCGCCATCGACACGTTACCGAAGTCAATGTCCACAGGGCACGGGTTCACGCATTTGTGACACACGGTGCAATGGTCGGCAACATCCGCCAGCTCGTCCCAATGCCGGAGCGAAATACCGCGACGGGTTTGCTCTTCGTAGAGGAAGGCTTCGACCAGCAATCCTGTGGCCAGAATCTTGTTGCGTGGAGAATAAAGCAGATTCGCGCGCGGCACGTGCGTCGCGCAAACGGGTTTGCATTTGCCGCAACGCAGACAGTCTTTCACCGAATCGCTGATCGCGCCGATGTCGCTGGCTTCAAGAATCAGCGACTCACTGCCGAGCAGGCCGAACGAAGGCGTGTATGCATAACGCAGGTCACCACCAGGCAGCAGCTTGCCTTTGTTGAATCGACCTTCAGGATCGACGCGCTGCTTGTAGCGCTGGAATGGACCGATCTCTTCGTCGGTCAAGAATTCAAGCTTGGTGAGGCCGATTCCGTGCTCGCCCGAGATCACACCGTCGAGCGAACGCGCGAGCTTCATGATGCGTGCAACAGCAGCATTTGCCTCTTGCAGCATCTCGTAGTTGTCGCTGTTGACCGGAAGGTTCGTGTGGACGTTACCGTCGCCCGCATGCATGTGCAGCGCGACCCACACGCGGCCACGCAGCACCTCTTTGTGAATCGCATTGAAGCGATCAACGACGGGTTTCAGCGCCTCGCCCGCAAAGATGTCTTCGAGTGGTGCCTTGATTTCGGTGCGCCACGACACGTGGATTTCATGCGATTGCAACTGGCGGAAATTCGCTTCGACATTGTCGAGCAGACTCTGCCATGTTTCGCGAACTGACCGAATTAGCGCCTGCGCTTCGCTCACTTTTTCCGCAAGCAGTTCTGCCGAAACCCCGTATTCTTCGTAGCGATGTTGCGGCATCGCACCCGCAAAAAATTTCTCCAGCTCAACACATAACGCGAGCTTGTTCTTGGTTGACAGTTCGATGTTGATGCGCTCAATACCGTCGCAATAGTCACCCATGCGCGGCAGCGGGATCACCACGTCTTCGTTCAACTTGAACGCGTTGGTGTGTTTGGCAATCGCCGCAGTGCGCGCACGATCCAGCCAGAATTTCTTGCGTGCTTCACCGCTCACCGCGACGAAACCTTCGGCACCACGCGCATTGCAGATACGCACGACTTCCGACGCTGCTTTAGCCACTTCGTTCTCGTCGTCACCAACGATGTCGCCGATCAACACCATCTTTGGTCGACCGTGACGCTTGGCTTTGGTCGCGTAACCGACGGCTTTCACATAACGCTCGTCCAGATGTTCGAGCCCTGAAAGCATCACGCGCGCGCCACCGTGTTTGGGCAACGCATCGAGAAAGTCTTTAACTTCAACAATGGCCGGCACCGAATCGCGCACCTGACCGAAAAACTCCATGCACACCGTGCGCGTATGCGGTGGCATCTTGTGCAGCACCCATTTCGACCAAGTGATCAGGCCGTCACAGCCCTCCTTTTGCACGCCCGGCAGACCACTCAAAAACTTGTCGGTGACGTCTTTGCCGAGCCCGATTTTGCGAAAGCTTGGGCCTGGAATGATCAGCGTCTCTTCGCGCAGTATCTTGCTGCGATCAAGCTTTGCGTCGAAATATTGCAGGCGGAACGTGGCGTGATTGGCGTCGTGAATCTTGCCGAGATTGTGATCCATGCGGGTGACTTCCAGCCACTCGCCTTGCGGCGTCACCATGCGCCATTGCAGCAGGTTATCGAGCGCTGTGCCCCACAGCACGGCCTTCTTGCCGCCCGCGTTCATCGCGATATTGCCGCCAATACAGCTTGCGTCTGCGCTGGTCGGATCGCAGGCCCACACGAGCCCCGCGGCCTCGGCAGCCTCCATCGCACGGCGCGTGACCACACCCGCTTCGCACTCGATCACGCCGTACGGCTCGCCATTGTTGGCATTGCCGGGCAACACTTCAAACCTGACCGCACTTTGCGCTTCAAGTTTCTCGGTGTTGATTACGGCAGACGTTTTGGTCAGCGGGATCGCGCCGCCTGTGTAGCCCGTGCCGCCGCCACGCGGAATGATCGTCAAGCCGAGTTCGATGCAACCATTGACGAGGCCGACCACCTCTTCTTCGGTATCTGGATGCAGCACCACGAATGGATATTCCACGCGCCAGTCGGTTGCATCCGTCACATGCGAAACGCGTGCGAGACCGTCAAATGTGATGTTGTCCTTGTGGGTGACTTTGCCGAGCACTTTGAGCACGCGTTTGCGCAAATCCCACGTATCGCGGAACTGTGCTTCAAAGCGATCCACCGCGTTCGCGGCGCGCGACACGAGCTCACCGACCTTGGCTTTGCGTGCTTCGCCTTCAGCATCAGCCACGTCAATATTGCGGCGCTTTTCCACTTCACGCAGCCGATGCCGCAATGCCTCAATCAACATGGCACGACGGCGCGGATTATCGATCAGGTCGTCCTGCAAATACGGATTACGCTCCACCACCCAGATGTCACCGAGCACCTCAAACAACATACGCGCACTTCGCCCGGTTTTGCGTTCACCGCGCAGCGATTGCAGAATGTCCCACGCGTCATCACCAAGCAGGCGAATGACGATTTCGCGGTCAGAAAAACTGGTGTAGTTGTACGGAATTTCGCGCAAACGTCGACCCGACCGGGTTTCGTCGCCATACAACGTTGCATCGTTAACGTGCGATGCGTTGAGGGCAATGGTTCGTGACGTGGGAGAAATGCTGCTGACGGACACAGCGGGCATCGCGTTCAGGTGAAACAATTTCTGCAGCGACGGCAACGAAAAAAACTTCATGCGCTTTGCTTGCGGGTAGCACGCGCGTGTACCCAGAGTGGATGGAGACGCAGTATATCGCGGTGCAACAATCGCTGTAACCCGCGCCAAGCCGCGTTTTAGTCCACATTCGCAAGCGGGTTTATGTAGCATTCGGGCTCGTCACTATTTGCTACGTCGCCAAAGGCTCAATCCATGAAATTTCGTTTCCCCGTCATCATCATCGACGAAGACTGGCGCGCTGAATCCGCCTCGGGACTGGGCATCCGCGCGCTGGCCAAGGCGCTGGAAGAGCAGGACATGGAGGTCGTCGGCGGTTTCACCTATGTCGACGTGGGCATGGTGGCCAATCAGGCGGCTCGCGCCTCGGCCTTTGTCGTGTCGATCGACGACGAAGAGGTCAACGAGGACGGCGTGGAGAGTCAGGCCGTGCATGACCTGCGCAAGTTCATCGAAGCTACGCGCAAGCGCAACGCCGATGTGCCGATCTTTTTGTTCGGCGAAACGCGCACGTCTCAGCATTTGCCCAACGACATCCTGCGTGAGCTGCATGGCTTCATACATATGTTCGAGGACACACCAGAGTTCGTTGCGCGCAACATCCTGCGTGAGGCGAACAAGTATCTCGGCTCGCTCGCCCCACCGTTCTTCAAGGAATTGCTCGACTACGCCAACGACGGTTCGTATTCATGGCATTGCCCCGGTCACTCGGGCGGCGTGGCGTTTTTGAAGAGCCCTGTTGGGCAGATGTTCCACCAGTTTTTCGGTGAGAATATGCTGCGTGCGGACGTGTGCAATGCGGTTGAAGAACTCGGTCAGTTACTCGACCACACCGGGCCAGTGGCCGCCTCCGAGCGCAACGCGGCACGCATCTTTGGCGCAGATCATCTGTTCTTCGTGACCAACGGCACCAGCACGTCGAACAAAATTGTGTGGCATGCCAACGTCGCGCGCGACGACATCGTGCTGGTGGATCGCAACTGCCACAAGAGCATCCTGCACGCGATCATGATGACCGGCACCATCCCGATTTTCTTGCAGCCGACGCGCAATCATTTCGGCATCATCGGCCCGATCACACGCGATCAGTTTTCGATTGAATCGATTCAAAAGAAGATCGACGCGCATCCCTTGGTCAAAGACAAAACCGCTCGCCCGCGCGTGATGACGATCACGCAGAGCACCTACGACGGCGTGCTCTACAACGTGGAGACGATCAAGCAGGAATTAGAGGGGTACGTCGAGAACCTGCACTTCGATGAAGCGTGGTTGCCGCACGCCGCATTTCACCCGTTCTATCAAGACATGCACGCCATCGGGCCGGGCCGTAAACCGTGCAAGGACTCCACGGTCTTCGCCACGCAGAGCACGCACAAACTGCTCGCCGGGTTGTCGCAAGCGTCGCAGATTTTGGTGCAAGATGCCGAGAATCTGAAGCTCGATTTCACGCGCTTCAACGAGGCGTACCTGATGCACACCAGCACCAGCCCGCAGTACGCCATCATTGCCAGTTGCGACGTGGCCGCTGCAATGATGGAGCAACCCGGTGGCGGCGCGCTGGTGGAAGAGAGCATCTCGGAAG
>JANXNO010000342.1 GCA_025354075.1 Burkholderiales bacterium
GATCGGCGACTCCGGCAATGACAGCCGCTCGGCGCAGGCTGCGGGCTGTCCCGTGGTGCTGATGACGTACGGCTACAGCGAAGGCGAAAACGTGGCTGATTTGCGCGCAAACGCAATCGTGAGTACATTTACGGCTATTCCTGCTCTGCTTGATTCCTGAATCGAGCCAAAAAAGCACAACATGTTCCTGTCAGTCCGTTCTTGGTGGCAAAGCTCTGGAGGTTGGTGGCGTTAGCCTACCAATCTAACTCCATTGCGCCAGTTGCGGGCGCATGCATTCCTCGCTGGAGTGCCGCAGCCAAGAACCTTTTCTGATACTTCTCTGAACATGTTGCACCATGAACGAACAAGAATTCCTGAAGCTTGCTCAACAAGGCTTCACCCGCATCCCGCTCGTTGAGCAGACGCTCGCCGACCTCGACACGCCGCTGTCGATTTATCTCAAACTCGCCAATGATCGCTACACCTTCCTGCTGGAATCAGTAGTCGGTGGCGAACGATTCGGTCGCTACAGTTTCATCGGGCTGCGTACCCGCACACGCATCGAAGTGCGCGGCCACGAGGTCACGCACATCACGCCGCTCGGGCCGAACAAGCAGACGGTGGCCGATCCGCTCGATTACATCGCGGCTTATCAAGCGCAGTTCAAGGTGGCAACCATTCCCGGTCTGCCGCGGTTTTGCGGCGGACTGACGGGCTACTTTGGTTTTGAAACGGTGGGCTACATCGAGCCGCGCGTTGGCAAGCGTTACGCCGAGAAGCCCAATGTCGATCAGTTGGGTGTGCCGGACATCCTGCTGCTGCTTACTGAAGAATTGGCCGTGGTCGACAGTTTGTCCGGCACGATTTCGTTGATCGTATACGCCGATCCATCGAAGCCGGACGCGTTTCAACGCGCGAACGAACGCCTAGCCGAGTTGCGCGCCAAGCTGCGTGAGCCTGCGAAGTTGCCGTTGCAGCATGCGACCACCGTTGTGCTGGCGCAATCGCAGATGGGCGAGGCAGCGTACATGGGCGCAGTGCAAGTCTGCAAGGACTACATCGCTGCGGGCGATTGCATGCAGGTGGTGCCGTCGCAGCGCATGGTGATGGATTTTCCGGAGCCGCCGATTTCGCTGTATCGCGCACTGCGCACGCTGAATCCGTCGCCGTACATGTTCTTCTACAACTTCGGCGACTTTCACGTCGTTGGCGCATCGCCGGAAATCCTTGTGCGCAAGGAGGGCGAATCCGTCACCGTGCGCCCGATTGCGGGTACGCGCAAACGCGGGCTGACGCGTGAGGAAGATGATGCGCTGGCCGACGAACTGCTCGCGGACGAGAAGGAAGTTGCGGAGCACGTCATGCTCATTGACTTGGGTCGCAACGACGTTGGTCGCATTGCAAAGACCGGTTCGGTGGTCGTCAAAGACAAGATGATCATCGAGCGCTACTCGCATGTGATGCACATCGTGAGCAACGTCGAAGGCATTCTCAAGCCCGGCACCAACAATATCGATGTACTGCGCGCTACGTTCCCGGCGGGCACGTTATCCGGCGCGCCGAAGATTCGCGCGCTGGAAATCATTCACGAAGTCGAACCGGTCAAGCGCAATATTTACGGCGGCGCGGTCGGCTACATGAGTTATCAGGGCGACATGGACATGTGCATCGCCATTCGCACCGCAGTCATCCAGAACGGCAAGCTTTACGCGCAAGCCGGGGCGGGCATCGTGCATGATTCAGAGCCGAAAAAAGAGTGGGAAGAAACGCTGCAAAAAGCGCGATCAGTTTTGCGCGCAGCGGAGATGGTGCAAAAAGGATTGGATGGAGTAGCGGCATGAGCAAGATCATTGACCTTCGCAGTGACACCGTCACCCGCCCGACCGCGGGCATGATCGCCGCGATGAGCGCCGCGCCCGTCGGTGACGACGTGTGGGGCGACGACCCGACTGTCAATAGGCTGCAAGCCATGAT
>JANXNO010000356.1 GCA_025354075.1 Burkholderiales bacterium
CATCGGCGACATGGGCGACTACATCAAATACAACATGGCCAATGCGGTCGCTGAAGGCAAAGCCGGCACCATGGGCATTGGCGCTGAATTCGCGATGGGCTTGGGCGTTGCACAGCAAATGGCCAATCAGCCGGGCGGCCCGGTGGGCGTCAGCGCGAGCGGCCCCAAAGGCATGGTGCCGGGGGCGTTTGCTGCGCCGGCCACTGCCGCTGCGGCTTCAGCCCCAGCCGCCGCACCGGCGATGGAACTCATGAATCCAGCGCAAGTGGCGCAGGTCTTGGGCGTGGCCGAAGCAGACGTGATGGCTGAGCTTGATGCAGGCAATCTCAAAGGCCGAAAGATCGGCAGCCAATGGCGGATCACCAAAGATGCGGTGGATGCGTTTTTGAAGGGGTAAATCACGTACAGCTTTTTGCTGAAAGCGCCGTTGAATATGGGCATAGATACTGTTTTTGCTTGAAGTTGATTTCATGCTAAATTGCGGTCTAAGCCCGAATACATACGGCCTTGACGAGAAAAGCTGAATCCACTCTCCCGTTCGCCCTGAGCAAAGCGAAGGGTTTGACGCAAGGAACCAATGAAGCCTTTTTGGTGCTACATCGTTGAGTGTGCGGACAAAGCGCTCTACACCGGACACACCGACGATTTGGAGCGTCGCATCGCGCAACATCAGCAGGGATACTTTGAGACTTGTTACACGTTTAAGCGTCGGCCTGTAACGCTCATCTGGTGTCAGGAGTTTGAAAGCCGAATAGCGGCGCTTGGAAGCGGAGAGAAAGATCAAAGGTTGGACTCGCGCGAAGAAGTTGACTTTGGCTTCGCAATCAGACCCTTCGCTACGCTCAGGGCGAACGGAAATAGAAAAGCCCGTTCGCCCAGAACTTAGTGAAGGGTTTGACCCTCTCGGAACGATGTCATGACTGATCAACCCACCGCCACCCACACCGCCGCCACCGCCCCGGAAAAAGCCGCGCGCAGCAAATACAGTTGCGTCGCTTGCGGCGGCGAAGCCGTTTGGAATCCCGCCAAACAAAAGCTCATCTGCGGCTTTTGCGGCACCGAATCGCCGATGCCGCCCGCTACCGAGACCATGCCCGGCATTCAGGCGACCGACGTCGTCGAGCACGATCTCGCAGCGGCCTTGCGCAACATGCAAGGCGAGCAGCGCGGCTGGGCGCGCACCAAGCGCATGATCAAGTGCAACTCGTGCCAGGCGATCAGCGTGTTCGATGAGGCCAAACAGGCCAAATCCTGCGAGTTTTGTGGCGCGTCGGCTATCGTTGACTACGACGAGACGGATGATGTGATTCGCCCCGAAGGCGTGCTGCCGTTCCAGATCAGCGAACCGAAAGCGCGCGACCTGATTCGCGCCTGGTACGGCAAGCTGTGGTGGGCACCGGGCAAGCTCAAAAGCAAAGCCATGACCGACACCGTGAAGGGCGTTTACCTTCCTTACTGGACGTTCGACGCGCTGGTCGACGCGCAGTGGGAAGCGCAGGCCGGTTACTACTATTACGAGACTGAAACGTACTACGACAACGGCGAGCAAAAGTCCCGCCAGGTGCAGCGGACGCGCTGGGAATACGCGTCAGGCAGCCTCAATCATTTCTTCGACGACACGCTCGTCTGTGGCTCAAAGGGCGTGCATCCCACGTTGCTGCGCGCCGTCGAACCGTTTCCCACCACGGATAAAGGCGGTGGTGCGCTCAAGCCCTACGACGCCGCCTACGTCAGCGGTTGGACGGTCGAGCGTTACCAGATCGACCTCATCGGCGCGGCCAAAGCCAGCCGCGAACGCATGACGGGCGAAACGCAGCAACTCTGCTCGCAACAAGTGCCCGGCGACACGCAGCGTGGCCTGCAGGTCAACGCCGACTTTTCACGGCAGACCTTCAAGCACATCCTCGCCCCGGTATGGCTCATGACCTACACCTACGGCGCGAAGGACTTCCAGGTCATCATCAACGCTGTCACCGGCAAGCTCGACGGCGAATATCCAAAGAGCTGGATCAAGATTACGCTGGCGGTCATTGCCGCGCTGATCATCGTGATGATCGTGCTCGGCGGCATGGGCGGCTCGCGACGTTGATACGGCTGATTCCGGCGGCGTTGCACGAGCACGTGGCGTTTGCGCCGTATCTGCCAAAGATCGCCCAACTCGACGCGTTGCTGCATAGCGCGGTCGTAGGGTGGGCACCCCGTGCCCACCAATCCGTGGCACAACAACCCGTTCAGCTATCCCGCATCACGGTGGGCAGAGGCTGCCCACCCTACCCAGACTCAGGGCAACCCGTTGAAAAGGTGCCCGTTCGCCCTGAGCGCAGCGAAGGGTCTGATAGCAAGAGGATCCCCAACTTCATCCCGCCACCCGCCCGAGCCCTAAGCGCCATCGACTTCGAACGTCGAGTCGTCGAGCAAAACGAGCTAATAGTTCGCCCCAACAGCCTGCACGACCGTATGAACGCGCTGGTTTGGCTAACCTTCCCCAAAACCAAGCGCGCTATCAGCGAAGCCCACGTCGCCCTCGGCGTAAACAAAGATGGCAAAACAAGACCCCGCCGCCGCGACGTCCTAACCCTGTTCGACGAATCCGGCATCATCATCCTGTCCGAGAACGATGCCCTGCGCGCCATGAATCAGCAGCATCAATGGCGCGACCTGTTCATCATCCACCGCAGCGCATTCATCCAGCAAACACGCCCCATCCTCTTCGGCCACGGCGCGATGGAACAACTGGGCAATCAGCTACCGCAAGTCCATCGCGGCCTCACCGTCAAAGCGTTGTGGCTGCCGTTGCCCGTCACAACGACGCTCGCGCAGCTCGACGGCTATCTCGCCGAACAGATACAAAGCGGCGAGCGCCTAAACGAACAAGAACGCTCAACACCCATGCCCGTCCTCGGCCTTCCCGGCTGGTTCATCGAAAACGAATCGCCCGAGTGTTACAACGACGGAAGCGTGTTTCGGCCGCGACGCCCGAGAGTTCTGTAATCGAAGCCGCCCGCAGGCGAGCGCGTTCTGCCACGCAACCGTACGGACAAAATAGCAATGCAAGCGTATGATTGAAATTGACGGTAACCAAACAGCGTTTTCATGACGAACCTAGCGCCCAAAATACCTTGCTCTGCCGCCGACTACCTCGCATGGGAGGTAGGCCAGTCCGAGCGCCACGATTTTGTTGATGGCGAGGTCTATGCCATGTCAGGCGGCGAAGATCGCAACG